>NZ_NFKD01000070.1:0-23129 GCF_002160215.1 Bacteroides sp. An19
TTTTCCAGCAGTTCATCGTCTATATAAGGCATAGTTATTCCTCCATGTTTTTAATAAGTGATACAATAATCACCCCTTCCGTGCGCACATGAGGAGTATATGGCTATAATAGTGAAAATGCCGTGCCATAGAATATCTTTAATATGATTGCTGACTTGTTTACTATTTGATATACAACAGGTTAAATCGATCAAATTTTATCATTCATAATAAAAGTGTAAACCTGTATCCTATAAACCCTTTACAGTATTTACAGTTTGGAGGTTTACACTTTACAGTCTTTTACTTTCAATTTGCACTTTCATGAATTGTCAGTGACAGGCTTGCAAATGACTGAAATTACAAGATGGGGTGACATATCCCGATGAAGTAGCTATATATCCAATCTTTCTTCTCCGGTGAGGATGGAAAAATCGGAATATTGCCTTAACTTTGCAAAAAGCTGGAACAAAGCAGTACGAAATGATGGTTGATCCCAAAGACAAATTAAATGCCATACCGGATTTCATAGAGAATATATTTCAAGTAACTCCACTCGATAATGATTGTGAAAGCATTGCTATGGCGATGGAACCGGTCTGTAATAACATTGCTGAACTTTTGGATGCAGGTTGTCACGAACAGGCGGCAAGGTTGTTTATACAGCTCACCCTTGCTACTGCTAAGCATTTCATGTCCGACGAGCACTGGGCTTGTTTTGATGACAATTATACTCCGGATTATCTGTTGGGCGGATTGGTGGAACAGTTTCGTAGAAAGATAATGGAAAATGACTTTTCTAAAAATGCAATGGATATTCTTTGGCTGGGTAAGCAGGAACTTGCAGGTATGGAATCCGTCCGTGAATACGGTTATCCCTGTATTGATTTATACGATATGTTTTGGTAAGCATTTTCCTTAGTCGCTTTTTGTAGCTTTATCATTTTTAAATATACCATTTTGTCAATGTATTATGCAGTTTCAACGGTTTAAGGATGGATGGTTTTACCTATGCGAAGTCATACATACGGGTAATCATTACTTTTTTACAGAGTTTTGTTCGATAGAACTATAGGAAACCTCCCATGTCTTTATTCGTTTAGACAAAATATACTTTTTCCACACCATCCAACGAACCCTCCTCCATGACGGAACCTGAAATGTGCGGGCAAGAAACACTGCCCCGATCACTTCCGCGCCAATTCGTTCCAGATTCCGGGCAAATCCGGCCAGGCTGCTTCCTGTTGTGAGAAGGTCATCCACAATCACGACCTTTTTCCCTTGCAATGCCAGCGACATGGAGTAGTTTGCCGTATCAACGCTCGACCGTTGGGCGGCAGTGTGCTTGCTTTCCCGGTTCCTGATGATTTCTATCAGATGAAGTCCGGACATAGCATGGCCATGCCGTTCCAAATAGCGGGCTATTTTTGCGAAACGTCTGTAATACCGTTCTGAGGTACTGCATGGCATGAATACCGCTGTCACATTCTCATGGACGGAAAGAACTTCAAATGCCTGTGAGAAATAGTCTTGACATAATTCTTTCCCGTCCTTAAAGGCATACACATCCTGTACAAAGTCTGCCTGTTCATCCCTCAGCCAGCTTTCATAACGTTGGGGAAAATAATAGCCGGCACACACGCAACGTATTTTCCCGAAACGGAAAGCCCGCATCGGCCGTACGATGTCAAACCGTTCCGGGCACGTCAGCGCATACAACAAACCGGCATGTCTGCTCCCGGCCATCACGGCTTGTCCGGCTAATTCTTCCCTGTCTTCTTTCTTGTAGCAGGCCACCGCATGCTGGAGGAATGCCTTTGCCGCCTTTCGCCGCCAGTATCTGGCATAAGCCCATAGCCCAACAATGCATAAGACTACGCCTCCGTTTATCAATAGGGTCAGGATAAAATCATTCATGCCTTTGGGTAAGATTAGATATTACGACGGACTAAAATAGAGATTATTTGATAAACTCCTCGCTTGAGATAGATGTTTTTAGTGAATATTTAGATTCACGCAGGCGAGCATACGCTTAAAAGGGAGCATTGTAGCCGCTTGAAAAATTTCAATTGAGTGAATTTGTTATGACATTTGATGCCATTGGCAGCCAGTTGCCGACATGCATTTTGGCAATACGGTTACAAATGCTATATTTGTCTGACCTAAAAATGAAATGTATGGAATTTGTATGTATAGAGGCTAAAACATTTGAAGATATGCGCATGGCTTTGGAATTGCTCAAGAAGAAAGTGGAAATGTTGTCTCAAAGACATTTGCCCAAGCGACTGGACAAATGGCTGGACAACCAGGAAGTATGCGCCATATTGCATATCTCGCCACGAACCTTGCAATCTTTGCGTAGCAACGGTACTTTGTCTTACACCCAGATTGACCGCAGGACCTATTATCAGGAGCACGATATTATGAGATTATTAGGAATGACAGGCTGTAGACGTAAATCGAGAAAGGAGTCCGAAAGATGAGTAAAGTTATAATGCGTGACGATCCGCAGGCTATTGCGTTTTTCCAGGACATGAAGCATTTATCTGCTTTACTCGACATGCTGGAAACCAATACGCGACCGATATTGAATGGAGAAAGTTTTCTGACTGACACCGAACTGGCACAGCATTTGAAATTGACAAAACGCACGTTACAGGAATATCGTAATACAGGAAAAATCCCGTTTTATCAAATAGGCGGTAAAATTCTGTATCGGGAAGCAGACATAGAGAAACTGCTTGTAGAGAACAGGCGGGAAGCTTTCCGGTAGAGAGATATAAAGCCAGAAAGGATTGTCATTACGAGAAACAATCCTTTCTGGTTTTGTTATAAGACCAGCCGGTTGAGAAGCATTTCAGACTTCATGAAACATTTAGCGGAATATTCCAGCCACTCCTTTCATGTCCTCCATGATGCTGTTGTCAAGTACCCGCGCGTAATGCTGGGTCATGCGTGTGGACGAATGTCCCAGCATTTTCGATACGTTCTGGATGGCCACATGGTTGGCGAGCGTTACCGTGGTCGCGAAGGTGTGCCGGCTCACATGGACGGTCAGGCGTTTCTTTATATCGCATAAAGTAGCTATTTCCTTCAGATATTCGTTCATCTTCTGATTCGACGGGATGGGCAGGCAAGGTGCGTCCGGATCTTTTTCGTTCCATCCTTTGTATTTCTCCAAAATGGCGATGGCAGGCGGCAGCAACGGCACATTACTCGTGCAGGTTTCCTTGTTCGTCGTGATTTTCACCCTCGACTTGTGTATCCATAGCTTCCCGTTGTTGTCCCGGTACAGGTGTATGGGACGCAGCGTGCTCACATCTATGTACGAGAGCCCGGTATAACAGCAGAACAGGAAGAAGTCCTTCACATGGTTCAGCCGTGCTGTTGAAAACTCCTTCTCCATGATTCGTTGCAGTTCATCCAGCGTGAGGAAAGTCGGGCATGTCTCCTCTTTCTTGAACAACCGTTTCCGTTTGCCCACCAGCGGATCAAAGTTCAGCCAGCCGTTATCCCTGGCTATGCCCAATACCTTGCGGAAGCAGCTCATGTATTTAGTAAGTGTATTCTGCGAGAGTTTCCTTTCTGTCCGCAGGTGCATTTCAAATGTGTCGATGAATTCCCCGTTCAGTTCGTAGAACGTGATGTCCTCCTTCTTATAGAATTCCTTTACTACCGTTTTCAGCGATTCGTAGCAGTTGTCATAGCGGGAGATAGTAGACGGTTGGTATTCCTGCCCGATAAGAGAGCGCCAGTCATCAATACACTTTTTCATTGTTTCCACAACCAAATGTCTTTCATCCTTAGAGAACAGTTTGACCAGCATGTTTCTGGGAGTAATCAGCGCATCCCAGCAGAGCAGTTCCTTGTGGATTTGATACAGCCGTACTTTCAGAGCCTCTATGTAGCTGTTCAGTTCCAAGGACACACGGTCCTTTCCCTTGCTGCATCCCTTCAGGTTATTCCACAGATGGATGGGTACAGAACGCTGGATACGTATCTCATCCTGTTGCCCGTTGATGGTTATCCGGAGGAACACCGGAGCCTCGCCGTTTTTCTTCAGCCTGCTCTTGCGGATGAAGAACAAAACCTTCATTGAATCCTGTTTCATTTCACCTTGTTTTTAGCGTTACAAAATTAGCAAAATAGGGAACAGGTAAATCCTATGCAAGAATATGAAAATCAACGAAGTATGATACATTCCAGGTGCTTTTTTCAGTGACCCTAAAAAGGACCCTGAATTTGCCCCTCATAACTTCTTCAAAACGCTATTTTTTGCCACCCGAAAAACCAATAAAAAAGCCCTAATTCCGTTGGGAATCAGAGCTTTTCCTAATTTTGCTTTTTCGAGTTGCGGTGCGTACGGTAATCGCACCTACCTCTTTTAATATCTTTTTAATCAGTAACTTATGTGTAACCTAAATTTTGATGGTTACGACTTGGTTACGATTTCATCTTGTCAAGTTTCGTAGCTTATGACACCACCGTGTCACCTCTCGATTGCGGGTGCAAAAGTACTACACATTTTTGAAACATGCAAGACCTTGACAATATTTTTTTCAGCCATTTTTTCAAGTGCAAGGTGCGAGCCTATATATATAAATAGGCTTGCACCTTGCACTGAACTAATTTTGAACCTATTAACCTTAGTCCTGACCAAAACGGTCCGACCTTACATTTTCCCGAAAAAAATGCAGGAACAAAAAAAATTATGGTGTAGTACACGTATAGTATACCATGCGGATTTTGGCTTATCGGGAACTTTGCGGCAAACATTTCAATAATTAGGATTATGACAGAAGTTATCGTAATGGAAAGTGCCGCCTATCAAAAGATGATGGGGCAGATAGCGAAAATCGCTGAGTTCATCACCAAGAACGAGCACAAGTTGCAGGATTGCGACTTTGACGACGATGTATGGCTGGACAGTCAGGAAGTGGCCGATATGCTCCATATCAGCACGCGCACCCTGCAACGGTTAAGGAGCGACGGACTGGTGGAATATTCGGTGTTCCGCCGCAAGTGCCTGTACAAGCTCTCGGAAATAGAGAAAAAGGTACGGGAAAAGGTTATCACGTGCGAACCGCACCTGATAGACGTTTACAAGAAGAACCGGTTGTTGGACGTGACAAAGGATACAGGCAATGAATAAGGAGGATATTTTACAGGCAACGGACAGGGGGCTTTCGGTGTTCAGACATTACCTGCCGGTGCAGTTCCGCATCGGGAAGAAGTTCCTGAATCCTTTGTATAAGGATACGAAGGCATCGTGCAACGTATATTATGACCGGCGACATTCGGTGTATAAGATGAAGGATTTCGGCAACGAGGAATATTCCGGGGACTGCTTCGAGTTGGTAGGGACAATGACGGGGCTGAGTTGCAGGAACGCGAAGGACTTCGTTGAAATCATGCGAATCATCGACCATGACCTGCATTTGGGGCTGGATGACGGGCATGAAGCCGGCACCGGTGTCGCTGCCATTCCCACCGTGCGTCCCGCCACCGCCGGGCAGAAGGAAAAGAACATACGCCCGTACAGCCTTGTGGCAAGAGCGTTCAACGAAGCAGACCTTTCCTTTTGGGGGAAGTCGGGCATTACGGAAGGCATATTACATAAATATAATGTACAACCGCTACACTCGTTTACCTCCGCCACCCAAGAGGGGCGGCCTTATACCCTTGCGGCGACAGCACAAGAACCGATGTATGGTTACGCAGGCGACAAATACATCAAGATATACCGCCCGCGCTCGGAGATGCGTTTTTTCTATGCCGGCGATTTGGGCGACAATTACTGTTTCGGGCTTGACCAACTGCCCTCCAAAGGCGACCTGCTGTTCATTACCGGCGGGGAAAAAGACGTGATGAGTCTTGCGGCGAACGGGTTCCACGCCATCTGCTTCAATTCGGAAACGACGCTCATCCCCGCATCTGTGCTGATGCTGCTCTCTTACCGGTTCAAGCACATTGTCCTGCTGTACGATGTGGACAAGACCGGGCTGGAGGTTTCAGCCAAACGGGTGGAAGAACTGAAAGCGTTTTCGCTGAAACGCCTGTTGCTGCCGCTGGCAGGGACAAAAGAAGAAAAGGATGTAACGGACTATTTTGCGTTGGGACATACGCATGATGATTTATTGAAACTGTTCTTAAACCATTTGGATTCATTATACAAGGAAGATATGTCAGCATTAAAATCATGCGAGTTGGATTTCAACAACCCGCCACCTGTGGCACAGATGATAGTATCGGTGAACGGCGTGCCGCTCGGAACACAAGGGAACCTGCTCTGCATCACCGGCGGGGAAGGTACGGGGAAAAGCAACTATGTGGCAGCCCTGATTGCCGGGGCTGTGAAACCGGAAAACGCGGAAGGCATCGACACGCTGGGCATTTCCATCGAAGGGAATCCGAAAGGAAAGGCGGTGCTGTTCTACGATACCGAACAGAGCGAGGTGCAGCTATACAAGAACGTAAGCACCCTGCTGCGCCGCTGCGGGCGCGACACGATGCCGGAGTGGTTCAAGGCATATTGCCTGACGGGGATGAGCCGCAAGGAGCGGCTGAAGTCCATCGTGCTCAGCATGGACAGGTTTCATTACCAGTACGGAGGTATCCATCTGGTGGTGATTGACGGCATCGCCGACCTGATACGCTGCGCCAATGACGAGGCGGAGAGCATTGCCGTCGTGGAGGAACTCTACCGGCTGGCGGGCATCTACAACACGTGCATCGTCACGGTGCTGCACTTCATCCCCAACGGGCTGAAGCTGCGGGGGCATCTTGGCAGTGAGCTGCAACGCAAGGCTGCCGCCATCCTCTCCATCGAAAAGGACAGCAATCCTGCCGTGTCGGTGGTGAAAGCCCTGAAAGTGCGTGACGGCAGCCCGCTGGATGTGCCGCTCATGCAGTTCGCATGGGACAAAGGCAAGGCGATGCACGCCTATCTGGGCGAGAAGCCGAAAGAGGAAAAGGACAGGCGCAAGGAGGAGGAACTCGTGGCGGTGGCGCGCGAACTGTTCAGCCGGAAACGCTTCATCGGTTACATGGAGCTGTCGGAAGAACTTCAGGCGGCGTTCGACGTGAAGGAACGCACGGCCAAGAGCTACATCCGCTTTATGCGGGAGAAGGAAATCATTGTGAAATCACCCGACACACCGAACAGCTACATGCTGGGCGAGGTGTAAAAACATAGGAGGAACGGCCATGTTAGTAGACAAGACAGAATTTGAAGCGTGGATGGAGCGCATCATGGGCGAATTGTACCGCATATCGCGCAAGCTGGACAAGGCGGAGAACCGGCAGAAGCACCTGAACTACCTGAACGGGGAACGGCTGTACGACAATCAGGAGGTGTGCCAACTGCTGCGCATCAGCAAGCGCACGCTCCAGCGATACAGGAACAACGGGGCGTTGAAGTTCCATTCGATATACCACAAGACCTATTACAAGGAATCAGACCTGCACGAGTTCATCCGCAACAATTTCGATGAGAACGAAATCAAGCGTCAGGCACGGAAGGACAAATTGTCGGAAACCTATCCGATGCCCAAAGAACCGGATGAAAACGGCAGGGAGGAAAAAACAGAAGATAAAGAACTCTCAGATGATTGTGGATAATGCATCTTGGATTTGCATCGTTCAGGGATATTTCCTACCGCTGTGAAGCAGGAAGTTCCCTTTGGGTTAAACAACCGGCTTCATTCTGTCGGGAGGACAGGGTGAAGCCTTTTTCTATCGAAAGTTCCAGTTTTGTGCCGTAAAAACCGGAATTCTTATTTATTCTATGAAACTAAATAGTTGGATGAAAACCTCATTATCAAAGAAACATATCATACAATTTGATTTTCAGCAATATTATCCGTACCTTTGTGGTGAATTAAAACTAAAGATTATGGCTCGACCTATTAAAGAAACACCGGTAGTTACCGGTAAGGACGCTAAACGCTTTGCAGAGAAAATGGCTCATCTGAAGCCGGAAAGCAAGGAAGAGAAAGAGGCTGCGAAGAAAGTTTATGAGAAGTTCAAGGCCATAGCCGCATTTACATTCTGATACGAACATGGCTCTTGAAGATTATTATTTCATACCGCTGAAAGCGGACTACGAGATAAAGCCGTTTAAGTGCAAGGATGATGACTTAAACGGCTTTTTATTTGAGGATGCCCGAAAATATCTGACCGACTTGATGGCTGTCACTTATCTATGGGAGGATTTGTCCAATGCCAAAACTGTAGCCTATTTCAGCCTTCTAAATGACAAAATTACTTTTGACCCGGAACAACGCAGTATTTGGAACCGGCTGAGCCGCCGTGTGGCTAATCCTAAGCGGCGCAAAGATTATCCGGCCGTAAAGATTGGCAGACTGGCCGTATCGGAAGAATATGCCGGACAAGGCATTGGCAGAGATATTATCCGTCTTATCAAATATACTTTTACTCATGGTAACAGAACCGGTTGCCGTTTCATTACAGTGGATGCTTATCAGGATGCCGTCGGTTTTTATCAACAATGCGGCTTTGATTTCTTGTCCGCCAAAGACGAGAAAGACAAGACACGTTCTATGTACTATGACTTGAAACGCTTCTTAGATAATGAAGAATAGATAGAATTTTCTGTACAAAATTAAAAGGCTTGGCAACTATCCGGCATGTACCGGTTGTTGCCAAGCCTTTTTGTTGAATCCCGCTCAGAGCTTCATCTTCCATTTTGGTTTGTCCTGCGGTTTCTCCGTGCCGGCCTCCGGTTGGGGGATGCCGCCGATTACCACCTTGTCCTTGCCCGCGCTCATGAGTTCCTTGATGCTGATGGTCTTGGGCATGGCTGGCAGCACCGGCGGTTTGCGCTCCGCCGCATGTGCCATGTATTCGGGCATACGGTGGACGTATGGCTCAGGCGATGATGCCGGGACGGCAGGGCTGTCGGGCATTGAGGGGGCGGATTGCGCCACCGGTGCGGACTGTTGTTCCGGCCGGATTTCCGTTACCCCTTCAGTGTTGGCCTCCTGCGCATCGACGGATTTCAAGGAGAGCAATATCTTGCGGTCAAGCGTGGCAAGCTCGGCCTTGAGTTGCTTCAACTCATCCTCTTTTTTCCATGTTTCATCCACGACCTGCTTCAGGACGGGAATTTCCTTTTCAATGTCAGCATTGTCCCGCGTGTATTTCTCTATCAGGCGGGGGATGCTGTCAAAGGCGTTGATGAAATTCCGGCAGGCGGTCTGCGGGTCGGCTGCCAAGCGTCCGTTGTTGTAGTTGTACAGGAGCTTGCCCGTGCCGCGCACGAAGAAGCGGTTCTCGCAGAAGTCCAATCCCTCCTTGACGGTGGTGTCGGTCTTGACCACGATTTCAAAGCCGTAGAGGGAGCCGATGGGAACCGGCTGGCCGTGCGTGCGCTCCTTGTCCTCTATCTCGTGCAGTCGGGCGGCAATGACTTTGGGGTCGCTGCCCGTTACCCCGTCAATCTTCAGCGGGTTGAGCTTCTTGCCGTCCTTGTCGTACTGCACGCGGCTCTCGAAGTCGGCCATGTCCTGCCGCGCCCTCGCGATGATGTCGCTGTTGGAGGCTTGGTTGGCCAACAGGGTCTCCAACCGGATGCGCGAATCGCCCTTGCTGCGCTGGAACGCCTTGTGCTCGCCCTCCAGTCCGGCAATCTTCTTCTCCAGACGCGCCTTGTCCAAAAGGTCTGTGTTGCCGGAGAGGATGGCCACATACTCGGAGTAGTTCATGCCCCCCTTCTCGTCCATGCTGCCCTCGTCGATGGTGCGGCTGCCCATGCGGTTCTGCTTGAGCTGGGTGATGAAAAGCTGCTTGTTGTGGAGCAGGTTGAACTTGTAGCTGTCCAATGATTTCTCCACCGCATAGATGATGACATCGACCTTGTTATCGGCATAGAGCTTCGCCACCTCGTTGCCCTTGCGGATGCCGCGCCCGTCGCGCTGCTGGAGGTCGCTTGGGCGCCACGGTGCGTCCAAGTGATGGATGGCCACGCATCTTTTCTGCGCATTGACACCCGTGCCCAACATTTCGGTGGATCCGAACAGCACACGGATGCGCCCCTCGTTCATCGCCTCAATCATCGCCTTGCGCTTCTTCTCGGTCTTGGCTTCCTGAATGAAGCGTATCTGGTCTTCGGGGATGCCGTGGTCTTCCACCAGCTTGCGCTTGATTTCGCTGTACGGGTTCCACTGGTCGGGCTTGTAAGTGCCCAAGTCGCTGAACACGAACTGTGTCCCCTTGTGTTCGGCATAGCGGTTGTAATACTGCGCAATCATGTCGGCGCAATGGGTCGCCTTGTTGTCACGGTCGTCGTCATATTTCAGCGGGTCGATGAGCCGCATGTCAAGCGACATCTTGCGGGCATAGTCGGTGGCGATGAGCATCTTGGCCTTTTCCTCCTTTTCCGTCAGCGGCAGACGGCCCAATACGGTAGCGTTGCCGGTCTTGGCGAACTCCATGAGCTTGGCGATAAACTCCTGCTGGTCGGGCGTGGGCGCGATGTTGTGCAGTATCTCGTTCTTCTTCGGGCGGTCGATGCCGATGTCCTCCGCCGTGCGGAAGTCAGTGATTTCGGAATAGAACGAGGCGAGTTCGGGCACCTTGATGAAATAGCGGAAGCGTTCCTTCTGCACAATCTCGTTGGTCACGGAAAACTCATAGTCAATGGACTTGCGTGCGAACACCGCCGCCCATGCGTCGAAGGAGCGGATGCCCTGCCGCTCCAGTTCGTTGGGGCGCAGGTATTTGAACAGGAGGTACAGCTCGGTCAGCGAGTTGCTGATGGTCGTACCGGAAAGGAAGGTGGCTCCCAAGTCCTTGCCGGTACGCTGCTGGATGGTACGGATGGCGAAGAGCATGTTGAGCGCACGCTGGCTGCCCTCCGAGTTGCCCAGCCCCGCCACACGGTCGTGGCGCGTGGTGAACATGAGGTTCTTGAAGCGGTGCGATTCATCGACAAAGATGTGGTCGATGCCCATGCGCTTGAAGTCCGCCACATCGTCCTTGCGGTTCTCTATCTCGTGCGTCAGTTCCTTGAGCTTGACTTCCAAGTTCATCTTGCGCTTTTCCGCGCCCTTGAGTTGGGCATTGGTCACCTCGCTGCCCAACTGGTGCAACACCTCCAGGTTTTCCTCCACGCTGTCCAGCTCCTGTTGCAGGATGTCGCGCTGGATTTCGGGCGACTGCGGTATCATGCCGAATTGCTCGTGCGAGAGGATGATGGCATCCCAGTCGTTGTTCTTCATCTGGTTGAAGATTTCCACGCGGCGGTCGGGCGTGAAGTCCTCCTTGCCCGGATAGAGTATCTTGGCGTGGGGATAGGCGGTGCGGAAGGTCTGTGCAATCTCGTGGATGTTCGCCTTCAGGCCGGTAATGAGCGGCTTGTGCGCCAGTCCGAGCCGCTTCATCTCGTAGGCGGCGACGCACATTATCAGCGTCTTGCCGCCACCCACCTCATGGTCAGCGATGCCGCCGCCGTTCATCTTCAGCATCCAGATACAGTCTTTCTGAGATGGATACAAATCCTTGATGCCCAATCCTTTCAAATCAAGGTCAGGAAAGGTCTGGTGGCTGCCGTCGAACTTGGGGCGCACGAAACAGTTGAACTTGCGGTTGTACATGTCCTCCAGCTTCTTCTTGAACTCCGGCGACTGTTCCATAAGCCAGTCGGAGAAGCCGTCGCGTATCTCGTCAATCTTGCTGTTGGCCAGTTGCGTGGCTTCGGGGTCGCGCACCTTGATGTCCTTGCCGTCCTTGTCCGTGACGGTCTTGGTGATGTTGGGCGTGGTGTTGTGGATGGCGTGGCGCATGAGGGCCACGCCGTTGAACAGGCGCGTTTCGGAACGGACTGCATACTGGTTATAGATACGTGGGCTGAGTTCGGAGGCACGGATATTGTACTCGTCCGCGCTGGCGTTGTAGCGGACGGACACGTCGGTGTCGAACAGCCATGAGGCATAGCGGCTGTACACGGCAGCCGGTATCCAGCGTTCGCCGAAGTTGAAGTCCAGTTCCTCAAAAGGAATGGGTATCGGTGCCGCCTTACGCAATGCTTCAAGCGAAACGCGCGATTCGGCATCGTCGGGATGTGTCTGCAAGTATTCCTCGATATACTCCGCCTTTGCCACGACATTGCCCGCGATGAAGCGGTCGGCAATCTCGAAACGCTTCGCCAGCGGGTTGTAGAACACCCTGCCGCGCAGTTCATCCAGCAATTGTGCCTGCGGCTTGTCGGTGAGCGATTCCATATATTCCATGTCTGCCTCGCCGTATTTGTTGAGCGAGGCCGCCAATGCCTCGTGCACATCGTCGGTGTGGGTAATCTCGTTCACGTTGTACGACACGGGATGGTCAAAGATGTCGGCCTTGACCGCCTTGCCGTCGGTGTAACGCTCCAAGGCGAGGATTTCCCGGTTATCGGCATCCATGCGGAACAGGTCGATGTTCTTCTTGTCGTTCAGGTTGCCGAACTGACGGACAAAGCCGTCGTACAGCCCGTTCAGGCCCGCACGCAGTTCCCCGTTCTCCTGCCGGTGTTCCGCTTCGTCATTGTACAGGCGGTGGTAGGTGTCGCGAAGTTCAATGTAGGATGCGGCACGCTGCTGCTGGCGGGCGGGCAGTTCCAGCGGATGGAACACGGGGATTCCCTTATCCATGCCGGAGAGGTAGCCGATTTGCCCGTCCATATCCACCAGTGAGCCGTTCCGGTAATGTTCCAGCCTTTCACCGGTGAAGGGGCGTGGCTTCATGCGCTCCTGCCGTGCGGCCTCTTCCTCCGCCCGGCGGCGCTCCCGTTCCCGGAGTTCTTCTTCCGACGGGGCTTGGGGTGCGGCTGCCGGTTCGGGCTGTGCAGTCCGGGCAGGCTTTTCTGCGGGCGATGCGGCAATGGCATCCCCTTTTCCGGGTACGGACTGGCCGCTGAGCGGTTCCACAATGTCGAACAGGGAGAGCTGCGGGGTGTCCTGCTTCTTCTTCCGCTTGGGCTTCCGTCCGGTGCTGAACGCCTGCCGTTCCTCCTGTGTGAAACCGAAAAGGTCATACAGGGACATCAGTGGCTCCTGCGTGACGGGTTTCTCCGGTTCAGAGCGGACAATGGGCGGTTCTTCCACAACCGCCTCCGGCGTTTCCGTCGCGACACGCTGCTGTTCCGGCTTGGATAACGCCCGCACCTGTGCAATGCGTTCCTGAAGACTTTCCGCCCGTACTTCCGCCAGTTCGCGCAACTCGCGCACCGGCGAGAAGCGGAGATAAAGGTCAAGGTCGAGGTTTTCCGACAGGTTCTTGTCCAGCATCCATTTCAGGTCTGCGGCGATGGCATCCATGCCCCCGTCATGCAGGAAGACGCGTGCCGGTTTGCCGTAAGGGTCGGTTCCCACATGGCCGCGCGTATGGACAATGGCGGCGGTACGCTCGAAGTATTCATTCTGGGTCGTGCCGTCGACCTGCGTGCTGACTTCCACGAAGGCTTTTTCAAGGCTGGTGTATTCCCTTTCGGATGCCGTGTCCTTCTGCAACACAATGAGGTCGCTGCCCACCTCCGTACCGGCATAGTCGGTAAAGAGATTGTTGGGCAGGCGGATGGCGGACAGGAGCCGTGCCCGCTGCATCAGGTACTGGCGCACGGGAGTGCCCATCGCGGAGTTCATCACCCCTTGCGAGGTGATGAAAGCCACGATGCCGCCCTCGCGCACGGCATCCAGCCCCTTGACGAAGAAATAGTTGTGCAGGGAACCGAGCGCGAAACGCCGAGCAGTACCGTCGTCCATCGACGGGTCAAATACCCGGATATCGCCGAAGGGAATGTTGCTTGCCGCCACATCGAACCGCCCGTTGTCCTGCGGGGGAAGCTCCTCGAAGCCTTGCACACGGACATCCGTACCGGGCTGAAGCTGCCGGAGGATACGCCCGGTCAGCAAGTCCTTTTCATACGCGGTGGCTTCGGGCACGGCGGTGGCGTTGTAGAAATGCGGCTGGAAAGCAGAGAGGAAATTGCCCGTGCCCGATGACGGGTCGAGGAAGCGGTGCGGCGACACACCGTGCTCCTCCAACGAGAAAGCAACGGCACTAATGATTTCCGGGGGTGTATAGAAGGCGGTGAAGGTGGATGCCTTCACACTGTCCACCAGCCGTTTGTATTCCCGTTCATCCGTCGCCCCCTCGCGGAGCACGCCATGCAGTTCCGACACAAGGGGAAAGAGTTCGCGGTCGCTCTGCGTCCAGCGGAGGATGTCGGTGAGCTTGCCGAAGGGGGACAGCACCGCCTTGATGCCCCCGAAGCCGGTGTAGGCGGCCAATACCGTCTGCTCCTCCGGTGTGGCGGCACGCCTCTCCCGTTCCAGACGGAACATCAGGCGGATGGCCTCGATGTTGTCCCTAAGATGTGCCTTCTTGTTATATGCCATTTTCTTCGAGCCAGATTGAGATTACACCGGCCAGTTCCCCGCACAGCCGGTCGAAGTCGGGGGTAAACTCAAAACCGTCGCTCAGGTCGTAACCGCTGAACACCCTGCCGCATTCGGGCAGGAGCTGGAGAGCTACCTCGCGGGCGCGGCCTGCGGGTACCTCATCGGCAAACTCGTTCCACAACACGGTGATGAGCGTGTCGAGCCGGGAAAAGTGCAGACCCTGAAACAGCACCTCGTCCGCCTGTTGGACGGCTTCGTCATAATTCATGCCCGACCTGACGGCATTGCTGAACGCTTCGGCGGCAAGTTCGGCACGCGCGCGGATAAAAGCATCGTCGGCAGCCCGTTCGGGATGCGATTCGCGGAGGTAGGACAACAGGGTAAGGCGGTAATAGGACAGTTCGTCCGGCTCTACCGACGGAGCCGGCATGTTCGGTTTGTTCGGATTCATGATTCTTCTTTTTATTCGTGTTACAAAATACATTTTATGCCTGTATAGGATGAAGCCGTACCTGATGTAGCATCAAGCCGGACTTCATGGCACATCAAGTCCGACCTCATCCCGCTTCAAGTCCGAGTTGATGTCGGGAGGGTCATTTCTTGGAAGATTTGCCTTTGGATGGTTTCTTGTCGGCAAACTCGTAGCCCACGGAGAAGTCGGGGCGCAATACCAATGAAGCGTCGAAAGCCTTGCCCTCCCTGCTTCTGAAACCTTTGATAACACCGGTTCTGCCTTTGGTCAGGAGTTCGGCAAGCTGTTTGTCCGACAGTTCCTTGCCGCCCTTGTTACGGAAGAGGGTAAAGCCACAGTCCACATCGGCGCATTTGACGACCTTGGGGAAGAACAGCACCCGGCTGTTCCGGCATTTGGGACACGGGTATTCGCTTTCCGAAGGCGCTACGGACACTTTGGTTTCCAACAGTTCGGTTACAATCTGTGCGGTATATGCCTCGATGTCGCGCCGGAAGGCGGCAGCATCGGCCTCGCCCGATTCGATGCGTGCCAGCGTGTCCTCCCATGCGGCGGTCATTTCCACGTTGGCAATCTTCTTGTCCTTCACCGTTTCATAGACCGCCATGCCTTTGTCGGTGGGCACGAGGCTTTTCTTCTCCCTCCGGATATAACCGCGTGCGAACAGCGTTTCGATGACGGCAGCACGGGTGGCAGGGGTTCCGATGCCCGTCTCGCGGATGCTCGCCCGTAGCTGCTCGTCGTCAATCTCCCGGCCGCAATGCTCCATCGCCGAGAGCAGCGAGCTTTCGGTGTGCAGCGGCTTGGGTTTGGTCTGCCGCTCTACCGCTTCGAGTGCCTTTATCGGGAGCGTCTCGTCCTGTTCCAGATTTGGGAGTGCCATACCCCCGCCGTCGTCCTCTTCCTTTTCGCCGCGCACGGCACGCCATCCGGCGGACTTGACCACCGTGCCTTTGGCCTGCGCTTCGCTGCTGCCCACCGCCGCATGGATTTCCGTCACCTCCTTGATGCAGGGGGCGGAAAAGGCTTCGAGCAGACGGGCGGCGACCATGTCGTAGATGGCCTGTTCGTCTTTGGAAAGGCCGGAGGGCAGGTTTTCGGTTACAATCAGCGCATGGTGGTCGGTCACTTTCCCTCCGTCCACGCTGCGGCGGTTGAGCGGTGCTCCGGAAAGCGACGCGGCATACTGCCCGAAACGCGGATGTTGCCGCAAGAGGGCGATGCGCGAGGGGATTTCGTCGAACACGTCTTCGGAAATGTACCGGCTGCCGGTACGCGGATAGCTCAGCACCTTTTTCTCGTACAGGCTTTGCGCAAGGGAGAGCGTGCGGTCGGCGGAGAAGTCCAGCCGGGTGTTGGCATCCCGCTGAAGGGCGGTCAGGTCATAGAGCAGCGGAGGTTCTTCTTTGACCTCCCGCCGGGCAAGTGCTGTTATGCGGAGCGTGCCGCACGCTTTCATTTCGCCCAACGCACTGTCTGCGGCGGTCTTGTCCTCGTAACGCTGTTCCGCTGTGGCATGGAACGCAATGCCATCCTTCTCCACCGTGATGCGTATCTGCATGTACTTCTTCGGGGCAAACGACTTGTTCTCCAGATAACGGGAGCAAATCATGGCCAATGTGGGTGTCTGTACCCGTCCGAGCGAGAACACGCCCCGCCCGGCGGCAAGGCTGAGCGCCTGCGAGCCGTTGATGCCGATGAGCCAGTCCGCTTCGCTGCGTGCCTTGGCGGAAAGGTAGAGGTTATCGTAATTGCCGCCCGGCTGCAACCGTTCCATCCCTTCGCGGATGGCCTTGTCGGTCAGGCTGCTTATCCACAGGCGGACAAACGGCTTGGTGCAGCCCAAGTAATGGTAGATATATCTGAATATCAGCTCCCCTTCACGCCCGGCATCGGTCGCCACGATGATGCGGTCGCCACCCTCGAACAGTCCCTTGATGATGTTCAACTGGCGCACCACGCCGGGGTCGTCCTTGTATTCCTTCCCCTCACGCTTCTGTCGGGGGATGAGCGTGAAACCGGCAGGCAGTATGGGCAGGTTCTCCCGCCGGAAACCGGTAAACCCGTAGGCTTCGGGCATGGCCAACTGCACCAGATGCCCGAAAGCCCATGTTACGGCATAACCGTTGCCCTCGATATACCCGTCCCTCCTTTGTCCTGCTCCCACGATTGCCGCGATGCTTTGCGCCACCGACGGCTTTTCTGCAATGATGACATTCTTCATATACATTCTATATTATAGGTAAGTAATCAGAGTGATGCGCCGATGCCCTTCTTCTCCGACTTGCGGACACGGCGGTTCTGGGAAGTTGTCTGCGCGGATTGTTTCGGCTGCTCGTTGGTCTGTCCCTGCGACTGCTTCCTGCTCTTGTCGGGATTCCAGCGGAAGAAGTCGAACTTCATCTTTTCATAGTTGGGACGCACGTAGGCATTGAACGTGCCCCCGTTTCCGTCGGACATGCCTTCGACATACGCGGCCTTGCCTGCTTTCAATGCATTTACCTGTTCATCAGTCAAGTCCACCCCTTTCAGCTTTTTCGGGATGATGATTTCGCGCTGTTCGCTCTGGCTCTGCCCCTGCTCCACCTTGCGGTTCAGTCCCCGGAAGTCGTAGTCGAAACCGCCTTTGCAGACATTGTACTGGAGGCGTGCATCGTAATGCTTCTGATGTCGCTCAGACCACATATTTTCTACCAGTACAGACCTGCCAAAGCTCAAATCGAGCCGTTGGTTTTCAGTCAAAGTAACCCCGTTAATTTCTGAGGGTATTTTTATTTCACTGACAGGAATGTGGTGCAAGCGGTTCGTCTTGGGATTAAGGGAAAGCAGGCAAGTTTCTTCCTTTCCTCCGGCAATAGTCAAGTCTATGGTACTGCCCGCATTATGTGTTTTCAGCAAATTCTCTTTCAATCTATCCGGAATCTCATTGCCAAAATAATAGTCAAGTTCGGGGCGTTGCTTGCAGCACTCAATGTTGAGCACGGGCTTTCCGTCGGGCGATTCCACCAGCCGGATGCAGGCAGGCGTTTCAATTTTAATGCCCTCGAAATTGGTTTTAAGATTCAGCACGGCGGATTCATGCCCGTTGAGCAAACGTGCCGTACCGATTTCGCCCAACGATTCGGGAGTGATGCCCATACGTGCGAGCTGCTGCCAGTCCACCTGTTCCATGCCCCACTTCGTGGATTGCTGCGGGGCGGATTCATCGGTGGCGGAAGCCTGCTTCAGTTCCTCCGCCTGCTTGGTGGCATACTGTTCCGGCTCCAGCCTGTATTCGCCAAGCATTTCCTTGTTTTCTTCGGGATTGCGGAACAAGGCCGCCAACTCCTTGGCATTGGCCAGCAGTTCCGCCGGAAGGTGGTAGAAACGGAAGTCGGACGGGTTGTCAAACTGCCGCTTGAAGTTGGAGAAGAAGGATTCGAGGATGGATTCGCTGCGGTCGATTTTGAGGAAATCACCGTCGGGCTTGGCCTTTGCCAACGGGCGGGTCTTCAGCGAGCCGTCCTGTCCGATGCGCTCCACCACGTGGGGCGTGTTGCCGTCGGAAGCGTTGGTCATTACCAGCACTTCGTCTTTCATGTCCTTGAGGTTGTCCATAAGCAAATGAATTAAATCGTGAAACAATAAGTTGATTGCGGCACGAAAGTAAGCGGGCAGCCTTGCCGGACAATGGGAAATCAGCGGACGGGAGGCAAGTGGCTATGGGGTGGCGTGAAGTGTCCGCCCGCCTCTTCCGCAAATTCCTCCCACCACACGGTTTTCCCCTCCGATTCTTTTCGTATCTTTGAGGCATCAACAACGAATGAGTTGAAATAGCTAAAAATTCTACTCCCCATGATAGATAAAAACATGATGCGCATTATTTTGATTTTGGCAATCTGTTTTCTCGTCGGATGTGCCTCTAACGAGAATGTTGTCTCAGTAAGACAGGTTAAAAGCGATGAACCCATTGTACTGAGAATGAGAAAGGACAGGACTTTCATTCATAGTCTGCTATATCCGGTAGCTTTTGAATTTAAGAAAAATGATAGTAGGGACATTTATTATGCGGAAAATTCTTATTGGGCCAAAAATAAAGACATGTCCCCTGGTACAGCCGGATGTTTTTTATGGGAAGAAAACGATGATGAGCATCTGTCTTATGCGTATAAGAGGTTTAACGGGACGATAAAATATATTATTGATAAAAACGATACGATAAAAGAACGATTGTCTGTCTATTACAAGAAAATGATGGATGAGGAAAAGGATACCATTCATGTTCCTTTAAAAGAATTCAACAGCAACTTTGGATATATTATTGACAATTTCTTTGAAGGCGATTCCATCTATTTGCATTTCCATGACCACAAAAGATGGCATGACATTCCTTTAAGAGTTTCTTTCGATTAGCTGTCAGAATATAAAAATATGTAAAAGCAAATTTCATCGGTAACATACTTGCCGGAACCCCCGATTTTCTCTATCTTCGCTGAGCAAAGAAACATAAACCTACGCATCAGCATGATAACCAACCGGGAAGAAATCATTGACAGGGCATTCGGGGTATTTATCAGGATGAACTATGAGAAGGCAAGCATCATCACGCTTGCCAGAGCCTGCGGACTGACCAAGACGGGCATCGTCTATTATTTTCCGCACAAGCTGGACTTGTTCATGGCTGTGGTGGACAAGTATGTGCTGCAAATACACAAGCCGGACAACAAGTTTGCCGCTCCCGCCGATACGTTGGCGGAATTTATCGGGCAATACGTGGCGGGAGTAGCCGCTTCCATGAAAAGGATTCTCGAACTGATTGGCGATAACCACAGCCCGAATGATTGCAGCCTTAATTCCTATTATTTCCATTTTCTCTCGCAAGTGCGCATGTACTATCCGGACATCAAGCAAAAAATCGAGCGGATTTTCCAACTGGACTATGAACTTTGGGAGAAAGTCATACAGAAAGCGAAGGAAAGCGGAGAAATCGGGAGCGACACGGACGTGAAGAAAGCGGCAGCCCTGTTCCGGCAGATGTTTCTCGGACTGTCCTACGAACAGGCGTTCCTGAACGGTCTGGACGTGGACGAACTGGAGAAAAACTTCCGCTATGTTTATTCCCTGCTTAAAGCCTGACGCCGTTTAGTCTTTTTAACTTCCATTATTTTGAACGATTGTTCAAAATATGCCGTTTTTTCACTACCTTTGAAGCCATGAAGCAAAATTCGACGACATGGACAAGGCTCAGAGGCAAAGAGGAAGCATCGTTCTTCACAAGGAAGAAAAGGATGGTGTGGATTATGTCCGGATAGAGTATGCAGGAAACGGGGCAATCCCCCTGCTGCTTGCCCAGGATACAGGCGTGGAAATGACCGGCAAGGATTCCGCTTGCATGGCGGCTGCCGTTTTCAAGCTGTCGGATTTCTACGACCGCTACTCTCCCCATGCCTACATTGATTACAGCCGGGTATATGTGCGGCATCCCAGACCCAAGAGGGAATACACGCTGCCGGAAGGCTATCTGGAACTGCTGGAACAGAAACGCTACAGCCCATCCACCATAAAGACCTACCGGGCTTATTTCAGCGACTTCGTGGAGTACCACAAAGGGCGCAACATCGACCGCCTGAAGGTGGCGGACATCAACAGGTACATTCTTTATCTTGTAAACGAAAAGAAAATTTCCGTTTCGCAACAAAACATGCGCATCAACGCCATCAAGTTCTACTATGAGCAGGTGAAAGGCGGGAAACGGCAGTATTACGGCGGCATCACACGGGCCAAGGAGTACAAGACCGTCCCGGAAGTATTGAGCAAGAACGAGATAAAACGCATCCTTGACCAACTGTCCAACATCAAGCACCGCTGCATGATTTCCTTGGTTTATTCAGCCGGATTGCGGCGTAGTGAATTGCTGAACCTCACACCAAAAGACATCAACAGCGAAATGATGTCCGTGCGTATCATGGGTAAGGGCAAGAAATGCCGCTACTCGCTGCTTTCGCCCAAGCTGCTGGAAGAGCTGCGGCGGTACTTCCGTGAATACCGACCGAAGAAATGGCTGTTTGAGGGCGAAACGCCCGGACAGCCGTACTCGGCAAGCGCATTGGTGAAAGTGCTGAAAGAAGCCGCCAGACGTGCAGGTATCAAGCACCGGGTGCATGTTCACATGCTCCGCCACTCGTTTGCCACCCACCTTTTGGAACAAGGGACAGACCTACATACGATACAGGAACTGTTAGGGCACAACGATATAAAGACCACTGCCATATATCTTCATGTATCGAGTGCGCACAAAGCCAAGATACCCAATCCGCTTGATTCGCTGGATGATTCGTAGGGTGCGGCTATTAGAGATTAGGAAACACACCTGCCAGGTGTCGGTTATCGAAATATCCTATACCTACAGGTGTATTTATAAACAAATTCAAGGCAAATTAAAACAACTAATATACAGCAACTTACAAACAAATAAACAAATGTAAAAATAATAACGGCAGTGAATGATTGATTTGATAGATTACATAGAAAGGTGCAGTTCCCGGAAAAGCACATATCGCTTGGCGGACTTTTTCAACCGCTGGTGGGACGAGTACGCACAGCACCCTGCGGAGTACATCACCCCCGAACAGTACAAGGCGGTGAACGCTATCCGTGTATGCCGTACAGCCGCTTTGGGAATAGACACATACGTCTGCCCCGATTGCGGGGAGGTGCGAGAAATCAGTCATAGCTGCAAGAACCGTTTTTGCCCGTCATGTGGCTGGCGTGATACGCTGAAATGGGCGGCACGCATGAAAGAAAAGTTGCTGCGAGTGCCGCACCGCCATGTTGTGATGACCTTGCCGCATATCCTGCTGGACTTGGTGAAGCGCAACAAGAAAGAAATACTGAACATTCTGATGCGGACTTCGGCAGACACGCTGAAAGACTGGATGATGCACAAGTTCGGCTTGAAAACCGGGGTGATTGCCGTGCTGCACACCTATGGGGAAACAAAGCAGCTTCATGTACACACCCACATGATTATGTCGTGGGGCGGCATCAACAACAGAGGTAAAATAGCCGTTCCCGAACATGATTACGTGCATATCCCCTCTATCCGCAGGGTGTTCCGTTACAAGTTTGAGAATGCGCTGATAGGACTGTTCGATGCGGGCAGGCTGGAACATGACTTTCACGACCGCATGGAGTTTATGGGCTTCATCAAAAAGGTGGCGAACAGAAAGGACTGGATTGTGCATCTGGAACCGCCCATACAGATGCCGGAGCAGGTGATACAGTATGTGGGCAGGTATTCCAAGCGGGCATGTTTGAGCGAGTACAAGATTACGGCAATGGACGGCGAGAACATTTCATTCCGATACCGTGATTATAAGAACTCACCCGACAGGAGAAACCCGGTGGAAAAGGAACTGACGCTGCATTACCGTGAGTTCTTTCCCCGGCTGCTGCAACACGTTCCCCTGCGCTATTTCCGCATCGTGAGGTATTACGGCTTCTACTCCAACAAAGGCAACCTGCCGGAAGAATACTTCGGACGGGATGAAAGCGAGACAGAGGAAGCCGGAGTGCAACAGGCGGAAATTGAATACGAGAATCCTTATTTCTGCGAGCATTGCGGACGGATGAGAGTTTACAGCCACACTACGGTAACGAGTGGCGGCATCACATATACGGTTGTATTGGAACATTGCGACATACACCGGGAAAAATCGGCATGACAGCAATATGGGATAGCTATGCCCTGCCGTGAACAGAAACAGTAAAATCCCATAATATAGAAGAAAGGAGAACAAAAAAATGAATGAAATACGGATAAGAGCTGTAATAAAACGAACCGGGTGCAGGAATGAACTTCACACCCCTTTCTGCCGGAAACAGCAGTCAAAAATTGAAGTTCTATATAAATATGTAATAGTGCATGGTGGGTAAAACTGCCTTGAACAAAGAAATGAAGCACCTAAACGGTGCTTATTTCCGAACCATTATCAATCAAAATAAATTATAATACTATGTACGAAAATTTAAGTGAGAAACGGAAACAAGAGTTGGATACATTGAGAGAATGGGCAGTTTGCGCTGGAGATGATTACTATTTTTCAATGGCTCAATCCGACTTTGAAAAGAGTATGAAAGGTTGCGAAAATGAAGAATTTTTTAAGGCATACTCACGTCAGCGAAAAATTGGAATGGAAGAATTTGCCAATGAAATATCAAGGCAAATAACATCAATTCACAATTCAGAAGAATTACATTATTTACTGGAGAGCTATAACTACGATGATGGCAATTGGACT
>NZ_NFKD01000071.1:0-22496 GCF_002160215.1 Bacteroides sp. An19
GGCTAACTCCCGTCAAGGCACGGAAACTTTTGCTGTTGTCTTTATGGTCGTGGTAATTCATGTTGCAAAGGTACGCGTATGCGCGATATATAACAAATCTAAATTACATAAACTCTAATAGCTTTGAGGCTAATGACCAGAGACGTGATGTAACTTTACAGTATAGTTTTACGTATAGTGATGGCACTGTGGAAGAGTTCGACAAACCTTATGTGTTTAAGTATTGGGACCAGAAAGCAGAGCCTAAAGGAAATAATACAGAAGCTATATTCCCGGCTATCCGTACAGCCGAAATGTATTTGATAAAGGCTGAAGCATTGAATGAGATTCATCATGGTGCCAATCAGGAAGCTATTGAAGCGATTCAAAAGGTGAGAGGACGTGCTGGATTGACTTCAGACCATTTACCGACAGATTATGCAGGATTTAAGGACGCGTTGTTGGCCGAATATCGTCACGAATTTGTTATGGAGGGACATCGTTGGTTTGATTTGACACGTATGTGTAGTCCGGAGGAATTTGTAAAAATCGTAAAGGCGGCAAAGCCTGATGCTACCCCTCAGACATATCATGTGAAATTTCCTATTCCACAACGTGAAATAGAGCTGTCACAAGGAGCGATTACCCAAAATGAAGGATATGGTAGATAAAAGTGTCCGGATATAAAAAGTGATTTCAATTAAAATGTTTACTTATGAAAAAAAATATTATGCTTTATCCGCTTTTGGCATTGTTGTTTTCTTGCCAGAGTGCCTCCAATAAAAATACATCAGCTGATTTGAATGTTGAATTCGATTCAACGTTTTGCGCTAGATTAATGCCAGATCTTGGTGGTGGCATAACCGGTGGAGATGGTTGCATTTCCATTGATTTGAAAGACGGACGCAGTGTCTTTATGTGGGGGGATTCTTTTATGGGAGATGTTGTGGATGGTTTGCGTAGTGACAGTTCAACGTTCATTATAGGAAATACATTTACAGTAATAGATAAGGACGGTAAGTTGGAGACATTATATGGAGGAGATTCAAATAAGCCTTCAGCTTTTATTCCGGCAGAACAGTCAGGTACGTATCCCACTTGGTATTGGCCTGGAAACGGATTTGTACAAGACGGGATTTTGCATTTGTTTATGTCTAAATTTCATAAGACAGGGAAGAATACGTTTGATTTTGAGTACCTAGGTTGCGATTATTTTCGTCTGGATGTGAAAACGATGAAAATAATTGACCAGACAAACATTAAGGCTGCAAATGAGAACGGAGTTCATTACGGGCATGCTGTATTGCTTTCTCAGGATAGTATTTATGTTTATGGTACTAAAATGGTAGGTTTTGGTATGGCTGAGGTACATGTAGCCAAGGCAGGCTTGGTTGATAATAAGTTGACTGATTTTATGTATTGGGATGGTACCCAATGGCAAGCAGATCCCCTGAAGAGTCAGAAGTTGGAAGGGGTACAAAAAAGTGTTTCTGAACAATTCAATGTGTTCTCATTGGAGGGACAGGTTGTATTGTTGTATCAGGACCGTTTGGAAGATATAAGAAACATCTATTCTTATATTGCCGATAAGCCGGTGGGACCGTTTCGTAATGAAAAGCTGCTTTATACTGTGAATGAACCGGATTTTAAGGCGGACAGTATGATGATTTATAATGCAATGGCGCATCCTCAGTATAAGAAAAATGATAAGATTCTGGTGTCTTATAGTGTGAATACACATGATACGGTTAAAGTATTCAAGAAAGCCTCGTTATATCAGCCTCGTTTTCTGTGGATACCTGTTAAAAATATAGTAGAATAAAAATAGTAACTTGAATTTTATATGTTGCGAAAAGTTGGAATAATAATCGTTTTTGTCCTATATGGATTTTTGCCATTCCAATTGTATGGCGCATCTGATAATATTGCAACTGATGCGTGGGTGACTGTGTCTGATTCGTTGAATTCAGAAACAGGAGCCAGGAAATTGGTGGATGGGAAGATAATGTATGATGGACAAGGTGAATGGGTATGTAAAGGTAATGTTGCTTCTTGGGGAGTGATGTATATGCCTTGGATAAAATTAGAATGGCAAGAGACAGTAGATATTGACAGAGTTGTTTTATACGATAGAGTCAGTAAGGATGAACATCTTTCTGGAGGAACTTTGTATTTCAGTGACGGGTCACAAGTAAGCGTGACGGCCATACCGAATGATGGAAGCCCGAAGAAAGTTTGTTTTCCTGCCAAGAAGGTTAAATGGGTACGTTTTGAAGCTACTGATGGAAACGGTAAAAATATCGGATTATCAGAGATCGAAGTGTTTGCTGCTCATGATACTCAAACAGAGTATGTAGAATGGGTTGACCCTTATATTGAAACGACTAGAGGGCGTTGGTTCTATTGTACGCCGGGGGCACGTCCTTTCGGAATGGTAGCTGCTCATGCATTTACCCGTAATAAGAACCAGGGAGGCGGTGGATATAACTATAATTTCAATGAAATTTTAGGCTTCTCCCAAATTAATGAATGGATGATTTCAGGACCTAATCTGATGCCTGTATCCGGTGATATAGATCCGACACAAGGAATGCAAGGTTGGAAATCGGCATTTAAACATGAGAGCGAAATTATTCAGCCGGGATATCACCGTTTGTTTTTGGACAGATATAAAGCGTGGGTTGAATATACGGCTACGGAACGTGTGGCTATGTATCGATTGAACTATACGGACTATGCCGATGCCAAATTGCTTGTAGATGTAGGCAGCGTGTTAGGCAATTGTTCCATGGACAAGGCTGCACTTCATCGAATAGACAATCACCGTGTAGTAGGAGAATTTACAACTACTGAACGCTTTTGGGGAGGTCCGGACAGTATCAAGCTGTATTTTGTACTTGATTGCAATATGCCTTTCAAAAAAATTAATGCTTGGAACGAAAAAGGATTAGTGCCGGATACAGATGTTATTTCCGGAAATGATGCAGGTATGGTACTGGATTTTGGACAGACTTTTGGTAAAGATGTCTTGTTTAAGATAGCTTTGTCTTATACCAGTGTTGAAAATGCCATTGAGAATATGAAGGTGGAACTGCCTCATTGGGATTTTAATCAAGTACATAAGGAGACTCGTACGATTTGGAATGAGACATTGGGTCGTATCGCAGTACAGGGAGGAACAGAAGCACAAAACATCAAATTTTATACAGATTTGTGGCATGCCTTGTTGGGACGCCATAAAATAAATGATGTGAATGGCTTTTATCCGGATTATACCAAAGGACCTTACATAAATAAACGTTCTGCATCTCCTCTGGAAGTAAAGCGGTTGCCGCTGAATAAAGATGGAAGTGTAAAATTTAATATGTACGGATTTGATGGAATTTGGCTAACTCAATGGAACCTGAATGTATTATGGGGATTGGCTTGGCCCGAAATACTGGATGACTTTACAGCTTGTTTGGTTCAATATGCCGATAATGGAGGATTGTTGCCACGAGGAGCTTGCTCTGGAGGATACTCTTTTATTATGACCGGATGTCCGGCTACCAGTATGCTGGTAAGTACCTATATGAAAGATTTGATGAAAAAGACCAATCCTTCTCATGCGTATGATGTGATAAAACGTAATCATTTACCAGGTGGAATGATGAGTTATGAGAGTGCGGATGATTTGAAATTTTATATGAAGAATGGTTGGTGTCCGGATAATGCAGGAAAGACGGTAGAGTGGGCATTCCAAGATTGGGGATTGAGCCGTATGGCTTTGCGTTTAGGGAAAAAATCGGATGCGGAAACTTTTGAAAAACGTTCCCATGCGTGGACTTCTTTATTTAATAAGGAGTACGGGCTGATTTTCCCTAAAACCAAAAATGCCCAATGGTCACATACAGATCCTTTAAGCGGAGCAGGATGGGTTGAGGCTAACTCTTGGCAGGCTACGTGGTCTGTATCTCATGACTTGCCTAAACTGGTTTCATTAATGGGAGGTGGAGAGAAATTTTGTGAGAAGTTGAATTATGCTTTCGAACAAGCCCGTCCTACCGATTTCGTACATGCATATAGTGGTGGATATGTCAGCTATGCTAATCAGCCAGGATGTTCTAATGCCCATCTGTTTACGTATGGTGGACAACCATGGTTGACTCAATATTGGGTACGTCAGGTGAAACAATATGCTTATGGTGGCATAACCCCTGATAAAGGATATGGAGGACACGATGAGGATGAAGGTCAAATGGGAGCAGTAAGTGCATTGATGGCATTGGGTATATTCAGTGTGACAGGAACGGAATCTGATACACCTTATTATGACATAACCTCTCCTGTTTTTGACAAGATTACTATAACATTGAATCCTGAGTATTATTCAGGAAAAGAGTTTGTAATCAATGTACACAACAATTCAGAAAAGAATTGTTATATACAAAAAGCGGCATTGAATGGTAATGACTGGCAATATGCTCAGTTTGATCATAAGGATTTTGCAAAAGGTGGCTCTTTGGATTTATGGTTGGGTGATACTCCTAATAAAGAGTGGGGAAAACTCAGGTATTTTAGTTTTGATACGGTAAGGTAAATTTATGATAAGGTTTTTCTATAAAATCATGTTGTTAGGACTCTGTGCACTCCCTGTGGGTGCACAGAATTCTTTGAAGTTATCCCCGATATTTGATTCGGGAATGGTGTTGCAGCAAAATGATTCGGTTGCGATATGGGGATGGGCAAAACCTCATGCGGAAGTGAATGTTTGCAGTGGTTGGAATAATGTTCCGGTAAAGGGACTTGCGGATTCAAGCGGACGCTGGAAGGTTCGGATAAAGACTCCTTCTGCCAGCTATACTCCTTATACGTTATCTGTATATTCTCAGAATGATTCTGTCCGTTTTACAGATATATTAATAGGTGATGTCTGGTTCGTGGGTGGACAGAGCAATATGCAAATGAACTTTCGGGGAAATCCGGATCAACCTGTCCTGCATGCTCAAGACATCCTGTTGCGTTGTCGGCATAAAGGAATCCGGCTTTTCAGGGTTGAGAATGGATATTCCATAGAACCAAGTGATACAATTACAATTAATGGTAAATGGACATCGGCAACTCCTGACAATGTGAAGGAATTTAGTGTTGTCGGATATATTTTCGGGGAGAAGCTTCATCAGCTGGTTGATATTCCTATTGGCTTGGTGCAGTCTGCACATGGAGGTTCAGTTGCGGAGGCTTGGTTGGATCGTAAAACATTAGAGCATTTTGGCGAGTTCAACTTGGATTTGAAAAATAAAAAAATAGATCCGATATGGTATACTTTCGAGCCGACGGTACTTTATAATAAGATGTTGGCTCCACTTCTTCCACTTGCGGTGAAAGGCGTGATATGGTATCAGGGTGAGTCGAATGTGGAACGTCCTGAGCAATATGCAAGATTGTTCCCGGAATTGGTTCGTACTTGGAGAAAGTATTTCGAAAAGGAAAATTTGCCCTTCTATTACGTTCAGATTGCTCCGTATAATCATCCTAAGACTAATTCTGCCAAATTTCGGGAAGTACAATTACAATTGATGGATAGTATACCTAATGTAGGAATGGCTGTGACATTAGATGTCGGAGAGCCGGATATTATTCATCCTGCCCGTAAGGAAGTTGTCGGAGAACGTTTGGCTTATTGGGCTTTGAATAAAGTGTACGGATATACAGCTTTTGGATGTCGGGGACCTGAATTCCGCTCTATGGAGGTAAAAGATGGTCATGCTTTCTTGAAGTTTGATTTTGCTCCTAACGGTTTGTCTTTTATGGGGAAAGAGCCGACAGGATTTGAGATCGCAGGAGAAGATAAAATTTTTTATCCGGCAAAAGTAAGGATTACTCCGGCTTTCTGGGGAAACGAAGGACTTGAGGTCTGGAGTGATCAGGTAAACGTACCGGTTGCTGTACGTTATGGTTATACAAATTATGTAGATGGTACCTTATATAATACGGAGGGACTGCCGGCATCTTCTTTCCGTACGGATAATTGGTAATTATTTTTTATGGTAACTTGTAAAACTTGTACATAGTACCATAGAAATGGATAGTTATCTGCCTTTGGTTTGTAGCGTATATTTCTTGTTGGAGAAAATGGTAGAATGAAGTTGAAAAAGGATGGGGCGAAATAATAGCTGCAATTTTATTCTGATTTTACCAAAACCAGTTTGAACTTTATTTAATGTAAGATAAATGAATAAGAATCATATAGTTGTAACGTTATTTTTGATGGCTTGCATGGGTAGTACGGCTGCCCATGCAGCACATCACCTTTGGACGATTGGGAACAGTGACAATTCGGCTGAAGAGTTTGCCTTGGCACCTTCGGGATACAAGCAGTTCCTGGCTCATGACTTTGGGTATGAGGACCGCTATTATTTAATCAATCGTTCTGCTTTGAAATCAGATTTCCCCTATGTCTTGCCTGGACCGGATGATACGTGGGGAGGAACATGGGGAACTTCCGGATGGAGAACACACGATGTCAATATCTTGTTTAACTTGGATAAGGTACAACGTGGGCAGTGGAAACTGGTACTTGATTTGGTCGGTTCTGCTCCAAGCCGTTCGGTAGTGAAGATAAAGGTGAACAATAAGGAACAGAAGTATGAAATCAAGGGAAACTCGAAGGAGGTACTTGAAGGCAAATGGGCAACAGCCGAAGAGCGTGTGTTGGAATTGCCTTTACGTGCTGAGGATTTGAAAGCTGGAGGGAACCAGGTAACGATTTCGGTACTGGAAGGTGGCTGGATTGTGTTCGACCAAGTCCGTATGGAAGCACCTGCTTCTGCTCGGTTGGGAACGGACAATGAATATGCGTTTTTACGTAATGTGGCTCCTGCTGCCTATGAAGTGGAACAGGAAGGCAAGAAGTTTCAGCCTTTGCTGGTAGATGTCGAACACTTGTCTGGCAATCCGGAACTTTCTGTGAAATTGGACGGTGAGGATATTTTGTCTGCCCGGTTGGATACGGCACGTTATGTGTTGGAAGCTCCTATGCCTGCGGTCTTGAAAAGTAAGAAGAGCAAGTATCAGGTATTCGTTAACGGTCAATTACTGGAAGAAGGTAAGGTGACCCGTTCTGCACAACCTTTGCAGACGGCTGCGGATTATGTGGATACGCAATTGGGTACGGCTCATTCACGTTGGATGATTGCACCGGGACCTTGGATGCCTTTCAGTATGGTAAAGTTAAGTCCCGACAACCAGAACATGGGGTGGCAGGCTGGCTATCAGCCTACATTTGAGACATTGGGCTGTTTCAGCCATATTCATGAGTGGACGATGGGAGGATTGGGCATGATGCCGACCAACGGCAAACTGTTTACGAAAGTAGGAGACCAGTTCAGACCGGATGAAGGTTATCGTTCGCGTATTGATAAGACGACGGAAGAAGCACCGTTGGGCTATTACAAAGTATATTTGAGCGATACGCGTATTTGGGCGGAAGTAACAGCTACGGAAAGAGCCAGCTTCCAGAAATATACTTTCCCGGAAGATGAAGACGGGCGCGTGATGATTGATTTGCATATTCAGGCGGAGTATGATTATCTGTTGAAGGATGTGCAGATCCGGAAGGTCGGTGAAAACCGGATTGAAGGATATAGTCATCAGTTGTCTCCTCGTCCTACGGTATGGAGTAACGATGCCGATCAGGAGTATGTGGTGAATTTTGTGATAGAGTTTGATGCGCCGATAAAAAAGATTGGAGGTTGGAAGAACAATGAAGTGCTGGATGTGGATGCAATCAGTGGAAAAGACTTAAAGGACGCCGGACTGTTTGTCGAGTTTGATACGAAGTCGCATCCGGTGGTGCAGGCAAGAACCGGCATATCGTTGGTCAGCGTAGACAATGCGGCTGAAAATCTGAAAACGGAAATAACCGACCGATTCGGTTGGGACTTTGAGGCAGTAGTGCAGAACCAGAAGAATGTCTGGAATGAAATATTCTCGCGGGTACAGATTACATCGAATGACAGGATGGAAAAAGTACGTTTCTATTCGAATATGTATCGTGCAATGTGCCGCAACACATGGAGTGATGTCAATGGCGAGTGGATGTCACCTGATGAGAAGGTACGCAAATTCTCCAATCCCAATCATGTTGCGTTAGGTTGTGATGCTTTTTGGAATTCTTTCTGGAACCTGAACCAGTTCTGGAATCTGGTGACCCCTGAATGGTCATCCAAGTGGGTCAATTCACAATTGGCTTTGTATGATTCCAATGGTTGGCTGGCGAAGGGACCGGCAGGAATGGAATACATTCCCGTCATGGTGGCAGAGCACGAAATCCCTCAGATTGTATCCGCCTATCAAATGGGGATCCGTGATTTTGATGTCATGAAAGCGTTTGAAGCTTGTAAGAAGATGCAGACTACTCCTGCTACTCATGTGGCTGGTGGTTTTGCTGGCAATCGGGATTTGATACCTTATCTGAAGTATCATTATGTGCCGATGGAAAAAGGACGCTTTTCCAATACGATGGAATACTCTTATGATGATTGGACCGTAGGACAGTTTGCCAAAGCTTTGGGGCTTTATGATGACTATAAAACGTATAGCGAGCGGGGAGAGTGGTGGAGAAATGCCATGAATCCGGAGAATGGCTTTTGTCAGTTAAGGGATACATTGGGGCATTTTGTTCCGGATTTTGACCCGTTCAAGTCGGGAGCTAACCAACATTATGTGGAAGGTAATGCCTGGCAGTTAAGTTTGTTTGTTCCTCAGAACCTTCCTGCTTTGGTTGACTTTATCGGCAAAGACAAGTTTGTGGAACGGTTGGAATGGGGATTTCAGGCAAGCGAGTCGTGGAGGTATAATGCGCCGAACGACCAATATTGGGATCACCCTGTGGTACAGGGAAACCAGCAATCCATGCATTTCGCCTTTTTGTTCAATTGGGCAGGAAAGCCTTGGCTGACCCAAAAATGGTCTCGCTCCATCATTGACAGATATTATGGATATGGAATAGCCAATGCTTATCTGGGTGATGAAGACCAGGGGCAGATGAGTGCCTGGTTCGTGATGGCTGCTTTGGGATTGTTCCAGACCGATGGAGGTTGTCGGGTAGAGCCTATTTATGAAATAGCCAGTCCTCTTTTTGAGAAGGTTGTTATCGATTTGGGCGGCCGCTATCATAGAGGTAAACAATTTGTGATAGAAGCCAAGAATGTTTCGAGGAAGAACAAATATGTGCAAAGTGCCATGTTGAACGGCAAACGTCTGGATACGTTCTTCTTTCCTGCATCCGAATTGTTGAAAGGCGGCGAACTGATTTTGGAAATGGGGGATACCCCTAATACTTCCTGGGGAGTTGAAATAAAATAATTTGATATAAACTGTAAATGATTGAGTTAAAATGAAAGCAATAGTAAAAGCCTTCCCCGTGCTGGCAGCATTTTTCGTCATGGGGTTTTGCGATATAGTCGGCATTTCGTCCGACTATATGCAGCAGAGTTTCGGTTGGTCGTCCACGATGACGGGGTTCGTGCCTTCGATGGTGTTTATCTGGTTCTTGTTTCTGGGGATACCTGTCGGAAATAAAATGAATACTTGGGGACGGAAAAATACCGTTCTGATTAGCATGGGCATTACGGTGGTCGGGATGTTCTTGCCTTTGCTCAGTTATAGCAGCCTGACCTGTATTGCTGCTTATGTCTTGTTGGGAATAGGAAATGCCATTTTGCAGATATCGCTGAATCCTTTGCTGAACAATGTGATACGTGACCGAAATTTACTTACGAGCAGCTTGACGGCCGGCCAGGTCATCAAGGCTGTCTCTTCGCTGGTAGGACCGGAAATCGTGTTGTTTGCTACCTTGCACTTTGGTGGAGAACATTGGTATTATTGTTTCCCGATTTTGGGTGCGATAACGTTGTTTTTTGCTTTTTGGCTGATGCTTACCCCGATTGAGCGGGAGCAGCGTGCTGGCGAAACAGTATCGGTGCGGGATTCTTTTTCCTTGCTGAAAGACCGGACAGTCCTGGTATTGTTTCTGGGCATTTTCTTTATTGTGGGAGTGGATGTGGCCACGAATTATATCAGTTCGAAATTGATGGCTACCCGTTACGCTTGGGGGGAAGAACAAGTGAAATTTGCTCCGCAGGTGTATTTTATGAGCCGTACGATAGGAGCTTTGTTAGGAACATTTCTATTGGCGCGTATATCCGGTGTGCGTTATTTCCGATGGAATATACTTGCGTGCACGTTGTCATTGGCAATCTTGTTGGTTGCAGGTAATGCGGCACTGAGCCTGGTATGTATCGGAGGTATCGGTTTCTTTGCCTCTTCGGTATTTTCCATTATTTATTCTTATGCGTTTCAGGAATGTCCTTCTAAGATCAACCAGATGTCGGGTTTGATGATAACCGCCGTAGCCGGAGGAGGAATCGTGACTCCTTTCCTGGGGTTTGCCATTGACCTGGCGGGTATCACGGCCGGTTTGTGCGTCATTTTGGCATGTGTCTTGTATCTGGTATATTGTGCTTTTGCACTCAAGGCAAACAAGGAAAGATAGAAAATTTTTTGTGCCGGAGTGCTCGGCTTGCAGCTTCCGTATCTGTATACCTTTGGATAAGGGCAGGTGCGGAAGCTTTTTTGTTTGGTTGGTTTTTGCCTTGCCAATCATCTGTAAAAGAAAAAAATACCTAAATTCTTTGTGGGTTCGGATAAAAGCCGTACCTTTGCAAGCCGATTATTATCAAATAGTATAATTTAAAATCTGACACCTTCTTTTTTCTTTTGTCCGGGAAAGGAGGAGCGTGGAGGATAGTTTTTTAGTAGTTAACATTTTAAAACCAATTTAAGAGTGGATACTTTAAGTTACAAGACCATTTCTGCAAACAAGGCTACTGTGAACAAAGAGTGGGTCATAGTAGATGCTACCGATCAGGTTGTAGGCCGTCTCGGTGCTAAAGTTGCGAAACTTTTGAGAGGTAAGTACAAACCGAACTTTACCCCTCACGTAGATTGTGGCGATAATGTGATTATCATTAACGCAAGTAAAGTGAAATTTACAGGTAACAAATGGACTGACAAGATTTACCTGAGCTATACAGGTTATCCGGGTGGTCAGCGTGAAATTACTCCGGCTCGTTTGATGCAGAAGCCTAACGGTGCAGAAAAACTGATGAAACGTACCGTAAAAGGTATGCTCCCCAAGAACCGTCTGGGTGCCAAACTGTTGGGTAATCTGTATGTGTATGAAGGTGCTGAGCACAAGCATGAAGCTCAGTCTCCGAAGTTAATCGATATTAATTCACTTAAATAATCAAGCATGGAAGTAGTAAATGCATTAGGCAGACGTAAAAGCGCAGTTGCTCGTGTTTTCGTTAGCGAAGGTACAGGAAAGATTACTATTAACAAGAGAGACCTTGCACAGTACTTTCCATCTCCTATTCTGCAATATGTAGTAAAACAGCCGTTGAATAAATTGGAAGTGGCTGAAAAATATGATATCAAAGTAAATCTGAACGGTGGTGGTTTTACTGGACAGTCTCAGGCTTTGCGTCTGGCTATCGCCCGCGCATTGGTGAAAATCAATCCGGAAGACAAGAAGGCACTTCGTGCAGAAGGTTTCATGACTCGTGATTCACGTGAGGTTGAACGTAAGAAACCGGGTCGTCCGAAAGCACGCCGCAGATTCCAGTTCAGTAAACGTTAATTTGAGTTCTTAGTTTTTAAGTTTGTTAGTTCTTTAGTTTATAAGGCTTGTATGGAGGCTTAAACTCACAAAACTTAAAATCTTAAAAACTCAAAAACTTAAAAAGGCGTTTAGTATCTAAACTGTCTGGACTCTTCCTGCAAGGGGTTTGTGGAGAGACTACCCGGCAGTTGGTTCATTACAAACAAAAAAGAAAGTAAACGATTAAACAATTAAAACATGTCAAGAGTAAATTTTGATACTTTATTGGAGGCTGGTTGCCACTTCGGACACTTGAAAAGAAAGTGGAACCCTGCAATGGCTCCTTATATCTTTATGGAACGCAACGGAATACATATCATCGACCTGAACAAAACCGTTGCCAAAGTTGACGAAGCTGCTGAAGCTTTGAAACAAATTGCAAAATCAGGAAAGAAGATCCTGTTCGTTGCTACTAAGAAACAAGCAAAACAGATTGTAGCAGAAAAAGCTGCATCTGTAAACATGCCTTACGTTATCGAGCGTTGGCCGGGCGGTATGCTGACCAACTTCCCTACTATCCGCAAGGCTGTAAAGAAAATGGCTACTATTGATAAGCTTACCAACGACGGTACATATGCAAACCTTTCGAAGAGAGAAATCCTTCAGATTTCACGTCAGCGTGCCAAATTGGAAAAGAACCTGGGTTCTATCGCTGACTTGACTCGTCTGCCGTCTGCATTGTTCGTGATTGACGTGATGAAAGAAAACATCGCTGTCCGCGAAGCAAATCGTTTGGGTATTCCTGTATTTGGTATCGTAGATACTAATTCAGATCCGAACAATGTGGATTATGTAATCCCTGCTAATGACGATGCAACAAAATCTATCGAAGTGATTCTTGATGCTTGCTGCGGTGCCATGGCTGAAGGTTTGGAAGAAAGAAAAGCTGAAAAGGTAGATATGGAAGCTGCCGGTGAAAATGCTCCGAAAGCTCCGAAGAAGAAAGCTGCCAAGGCTCGTATGGACAAGGCTGAGCAAGATGCCATCAATGCATCAAAGGCTGCTGCGTTCATCTCTAAGGAAGACGAAGAAGCTTAAATATAATTTTTAATTGAGAGTTGAGAGTTGAAAGTTGAGAGTTACTAAATAAAGCGATTCTCAATTCTCTGTTCTCAGCTCTCAATTTGCATTAGAACGATTATTATTCATTTAAATAAAACAAGATTATTATGGCTGTAAGTATGGCTGATATCACCAAGCTCCGTAAAATGACAGGAGCTGGTATGATGGACTGTAAAAACGCTTTAACAGAATCTGAAGGCGATTTCGATAAAGCAATGGAAATTATCCGTAAAAAAGGACAGGCAGTAGCTGCAAAACGTTCTGACCGTGAAACTTCAGAAGGTTGTGTACTGGCTAAGTCTACCGGTGATTATGCTGCAATGATTGCCTTGAAATGTGAAACCGACTTCGTTGCCAAGAATGCTGATTTCGTAGCATTGACTCAGGCTATTCTGGATGCTGCTATTGCAAACAAATGCCAGACTTTGGATGAAGTGAAAGCTTTGCCGATGGGTAATGGTACGATTGCAGATGCAGTGGTAGAACGCAGTGGTGTGACTGGCGAAAAGACCGAGTTGGATGGTTACAACTTCGTATCGGGTGCTTGTACTGCCGTTTACAATCACATGAACAAGAACCAGCTTTGTACAATCGTTGCTTTCAACAAAGTATGCGATGCACAAGTGGCTCACGAAATCTGCATGCAGATTGCAGCTATGAACCCGATTGCTATTGATGAAGACGGCGTTCCCGAAGCTGTGAAACAAGAAGAAATTAACGTAGCCGTTGAAAAGACAAAGGCTGAACAAGTGCAGAAAGCGGTAGATGCAGCTTTGAAGAAAGCCGGTATCAATCCTGCTCACGTAGACAGCGAAGAGCATATGGAAAGCAACATGGCTAAGGGTTGGATTACAGCCGAAGATGTAGCCAAAGCAAAAGAAATCAAAGCGACAGTTGCTGCCGAGAAATCTGCCAACTTGCCTCAGGCTATGATTGAAAATATTGCGAAAGGCCGTTTGGGCAAATTCTTGAAAGAAGTTTGCTTGCTGAAGCAGGAAAGCATCATGGACCCGAAAAAGACGGTTGCAGAAGTATTGAAAGCTGCAGATCCGGAATTGGTGGTAACAGAATTCAAACGCTTCACTTTGCGTGCTGAATAATTGTTGTAGTTAAAGATTTTAAGAGCTGTCTTCAATATTTGAGAGGGCAGCTCTTTTTTTTATGGATTATTGAGAGAAGTTGTTAGATAAATATTCTAATAAGTTTTTAGGCCGGTCTGTTTGTATAAGTGTAGCACCTTGGGAAATAATCCATCCCCATGCTTCATTGGGTTTGTTGCTTTCTACAGCTAAATCGTCATCGTGACCGGCGTTTAAAGAAGGCCATAATGAATTAATCCAAATTTTTGTATGCGTATTCCTTATTTTTTGTAATAAGTAATTGACTTGTGGAGAAAATGATTGGAAACAGCACTCTATGGCTATTGGGGATATTTTTAAGTATTCGTTTACGAGTTTTTCTGCATTGGGTTGATCCAGGTTGATAATGGGCATATAAACTACTTTTTTTAGTACATCTCCGTTTTCTTTTTTTACTTTTGAAAGCGGATATGCTGATTTAATAATCACTTGTTCTGTAGTTCCGCTTTGTTCTGTTAAGGCATATACTTCTTTGAAATATTCATATCCTTTGTCAACATTAATTAGAATTTTACCTTTACATAATTTTAATACTTCTTCAAACGTAGGAATAATGTGTCGGGTAACAATGCCTAATCCATTTTTTAAATGAAATTTTCGGATTTCTTCTAATGTATAGTTTTCGGGTTTTCCTATACCGTTTGTCGTTCGATCTATCGTTTCATCGTGCATAAGAATCAGATGCCCGTCTTTTGTTTTTTTCAGATCGATTTCAATCATGTGTACTCCCATTTCGATGCAATTTTTGAAAGCTTGCAGAGAGTTTTCCGGTGCATTTCTCCAATCTCCACGATGTGCTATGACTAAAATGGATTTGGATTCAGGGTCTTTTAATTTTTGTATTAAGGTTTGGATTTGTTCTTGGGCTACTAATGAATAGCACAGGAGGTGGGTGATGATAAAAAGTATTGCTTTTTTCATAAGTAAGTAATGAAAATAAAGAGACTCAAAAATGAAATTGTATTCTGAGTCTCTTATGTTGGTAAATAATTAATAAGTTACTTGATGTTTCTCCGATTTTCGGAATGCAGATATTGCATCAAGTCTTTGGGGTAATTTGTTTCTAAAATGCTGAAGCCTTGTTCCAAAAGCCATCCCCAACCTGCGCTTGGACGCTGGAAGATAGATACTAAATCACTGTGATTGGCAGTATGTTCATCCCAAGTCGCTGCAACGAATGCTTTTGAACCAGATTCTAATACTTTGGGCAATTGTTTGTAAGTCTCAGAATCTAAGGACTCCATGCGGAACTGGAAAGCCACAGGTCTTAATTTTTGGATATATTCATTTACGTATGCGCTGAGATTCGGAATTTTATCTTCAATGACCGGTACATATATGACTTTTTTTAAATCGTCACCGAATATTTCTTTGGCTTTTGAATAAGGCCAATCCAAAACGAAAACCGATTGTTCCAGTACATTGTGAGTTTTCAATATTTTCAGCAATTCTTTTACCAAATCTCCTTGTTCGTGTCCTGGTAAGTCGTATCCGGCTTTGTCTAAGTAGAGTAAGATTTTATCTTTGGCTACTTGGATGTATTCTTCTAAGGTCGGTACTTTTAAGTCGGTCATTCCACCGAAATTGTTTCGTAAATGCAGCTTTTGTATTTCTTCAAAAGTCAAATCGGCGATTGTTCCTTTTCCGTCTGTAGTACGATCTACCGAGTAATCGTGCATCATGATAATTTTACCGTCTTTGGTTAGCCGTACGTCGGTCTCTATCATGTCTGCGCCAAAAAAAATGGCATGTTCCAAGGCTGGAATGGAGTTTTCCGGTGCATAAATCCAGTCGCCCCGATGGGCGGCGACCCATACATATTCATTTTTGTTTTCTTTTTCTCGCAATAAGGTGAAAGAAGGATTGATTTGGGCGAAAACGGATTCTGCTACTCCCAAGCATATGGATAATGTAATTAAAAAGTATTTCATGTTGTTATGTCTTTAGTTTATTAATAACCTTCATTCTGCGTCAGTTTGTTTCCGCTTGCGTCAATTTGATTTTGTGGTATAGGGAAGAGCAGCTGATGAGTTTGTATGTTTAGCTTGAATATGGAACCGTCTTCACAATGGTTCATCACCTCGATGGCTTTTCCGGTCCTCAGTAAATCGAACCAACGCTGATTCTCGAATGCCAGTTCTAACCGGCGTTCTTTGGCAATAGCTTCACGGAACGCTTCTTGGTTAGACAATTCAGTGTAAGTATATTCGCTGGCATGGCTACGTCGGCGGATTTGGTTCAGGTATTCCAGTGCGTCCGGATTGCCAAAGCTGATTTCGTTCATTGCTTCAGAAGCCATTAGCAATACATCGGCATAGCGCAATACCATGATGTTGAAATTCATGCCGTTATTGGTGCCTTTAGTCCCATGCCATTTATACAGGCGCCAGCCTTGTGTGCCCATATCAATGACCGAAGCGGCGTAACGGTCGTCCTGATTAGCTTCAAATAGAGCCAATAAGTTGTCCGAAGGCAGGTTGTTGACATCGCTACCGCTGATTAGCGGGTCTTGTCCTGGATAGCCTTGTCCTTCGGCTGTTCCGTCGAACTGGACTTCAAAGATAGATTCGGCATTATTTTTATTGGTTACGGCAAAAACGTCGGCAAAGTTATCTAATAAACGATATTGCTGGCTTGAAATGACTGTGTTTAATAAAGTGAGGCAAGATTGCCAATCGTGCCGTGTCAAATAAACTTTAGCCAACAAGGTTTGTGACGCACCTTTCGTGGCGCGTCCGATATTGGCGTTGTCATAGGAGTCGGGTAAGTTGTCTGATGCGAATTGCAGGTCAGCAATGATTTGTTGATAGATTTCTTCTGTCGAAGTGCGTGTATGATTGAATGCGTCATTTACATTGGTTACTTCCTCTGTAATCAGTGGAATATCTCCCCACATGCGTACCATGTTGAAGTATGTCAATGCACGAAGGAAATAGGCTTCTCCCAGTTTCCGGTTTTTGAAATCTTCCGATATATTCCCGTCGTTGTTGGACAGACGGGTTATGACGATGTTGCATCGCTGGATGCCGTCGTAGCAGGCAATCCAGGTTCTTTCCAATTGGGCATTGGTCGGGTCTACATTAAAATTATCGAAAGAGGCGTATGCGCCGCCGTCCATGGTCGTGTTTCTGTCCCATGTATTGTCCGAGGGAACTTCCATAAAACATGGATAACCGTCACCTCCGTATTGTTCTTTCGACTGCAGTGCATTATAGGCTGCTGTCAATGCCTGGTCTATTTCTAATGAATCTTTATAAAATGTGTTTGCGCTTTGCTGGGATACAGGATCCAAGTCTATGAAGTTATTGCACGATGCCAAAGCAAGTGTGCCGAATACTGTTATGAATAGTTTTTTCATATACTTTTTAGGGTTTAAAATGTAACATTGATACCGCCTACAAACGATTTGGATACCGGATAGTTGCCAAAGTCTTCACCTGCGGTTATCGCATTTGTTCCTCCGTTGGATACTTCAGGATTATATCCCGAATAATCGGTAAAAGTGAACGGATTTGTAGCTGATACGTAGATTCTCAGTTTTTGCAAGAATGCAAGGTTATGGAAAGTATAACCTAATGTCAAGTTGCGGATACGTACGAAAGACGCGTTTTCCACATGCCAGCTTGACGGACGGGTATGGCTTTTGGTACCGTATGCCCAAACAGGACGTGGGGCATTGTCATCCAGGTAAACAGAAAGGTTATTTCCCCATGCTTCAGCCAAGTAGCGGTGAGTTGCATTGAACACTTGTTGTCCGTGTTTGCCTTCCAGTCCGAAACCAAAATCAAGATTCTTCCAGCTGACAGTTCCGTTTAATCCCCATGTAAAGTCGGGATTTGCATTTCCTAAAATGACACGGTCGTCTTCGTTTACTTTACCATCGTTGTTGGTGTCAGCGTAAATGAAGTCGCCTACGCCTTGGTTTGCGTTTTCTAAATGAGGGGTAGAATCAAATTGTTCTTGGCTTTGGAAGATGCCTAATACTTTATATCCATAGAAAGAGCCGATAGGTTCGCCTACTTTTACTATAAACGAGGGGTCAGATAATCCGCTGGAATAAAGGATTTGTTCTTGTCCGGGACCTAACGATAATACTTCGTTTCGGTTGGTGGATAAGGACAAAGAAGCGTCCAGCCTCCAGTCTTTATTAAATTCGTGATAAGTTGAAATTAACATTTCCAGACCTTGATTCCGTACTTTACCTACATTTTGTAAGGCACTGGTCAGACCGCTGCTGGCTGGAACTGTTACATTTAACAACAAATCGCGAGTCGTTGATTGGTAAGCATCAAAACTTATTTGCAGTTTACCGTCCCAGAAGCTGGCATCGACACCGACATTCACCGTTCCTGTGCTTTCCCATGACAAATCTTTGTTTGGAGCATTTTCAGGAGAGAAACCTAATGAAATTTCGTTGTTGAACAAATAATTATGAGGGGCTAATACGGCTACACCACCGTAGTAAGGTATTTCAGCATTACCGGTGATACCATAGCTGGCGCGTAGTTTCAAACTGTTTACGACAGCGTTTTCCGGATAGAAGTTTTCTTGCGCGATATTCCAGCCGGCAGATATAGACGGAAACCATCCCCAACGGCTGTTTTCGGCAAAGCGGGAAGAACCATCGTAGCGTAAAGAAGCTGACAGCATATATTTACTGCCATACGAATACATGGCACGTGCTAAGAAGGATGCCATAGCCGCTTCTTGTGAGAAAGAAGAACCGGAACTTGTAGCCGCCGCATTGATGGTCTCTACATTGTCGTTCGGGAAATTCAGTCCTTCCAATAACGAATACGAAGTGGTTTCCTTTTGTGCGGAGAAGTTTCCCAACAAGTTCAGTGTATGGAAGCCCCAATTGTGGTCGTAAGTGATGCTGGTTTCCGAAATCCAGTTAAAGATGCTTGCCCGGCTGTCCAAACCATAATTATAGTTTTTGGTTGGAGCAAATTCATTGGGATGTGACAGGTTTTTCGGCCGATAGAAATTACGGTGTAGTCCGATAGACTCAATGCCGATGGCTGTTTTGATTTTCAATCCGTCTATGAGGGTGTATTCCAAGTCCGCATTCCCGATGAAAGAACGGTTTTTAAGTTTATTGGTTTGCATGGTTGCCAATGCAATCGGATTTTGAAGATTTGCTATGTTTACGCCTTTTTCTTTTTCATTTAACATCAAATCAGTCGCTATAGAACCGTCTGAGTTATAGGCTGGAAGGTTCGGGTGATACATCAATGCGGTGATTACAATGCCTTCATGTCCCCATGCTCCTTCTGATTGTACCAAGTCGTTGTCGGTTTGGCTGGCATTCATGCGCAGACCAAAACGCAATTTCTTCGTAATGTTGGCATCCAGATTGGCACGGACAGCATAACGTTTCATTCCCGAATTGATAAGGATACCTTGCTGGTTCATGTAGTTTCCCGAAATATAATAACGGAAGTCTTCGTTTCCGCCGCCTACACTGATATCATAGTTCTGTTGGGCAGCTGTGCGGTATATTTCGTCTTGCCAGTCGGTATTGGTCAATCCTTGTTTCCCTTCGATGTACGGAATCATGTAGTCGGGATATACATAATTGGCTCCGGTGCGCACGCTTAACGGGTCATTTACGTTTCCGCCTACGGCTTCCCAAGCCAAATCACGTGAGAGTTTTGTGTAATTGGCAAGTTCGTATGCATCCATTACGTCTACTTTTTTGCTCAACATTTGTGCGCCGGCGTATGCGTTGAAGTTTACAACCGGTTTCCCGGCTTTCCCTTTTTGGGTGGTTATCATGATGACCCCGTTTGAGCCTCTTGAACCATAGATGGCAGTGGATGCCGCGTCCTTCAAGACATCGATGCTTTCAATGTCGGATGGGTTGATAGAAGACATCGGGTTTATCGTATAAGAACTCTGAAAGCTGGAAATGGTTGATTGTCCTTGTAGCGTTTCATCAAATACGCTATTCGAGAGTGGAAGTCCGTCAACTACAATCAGGGGATGACCGCCATAGTTGATAGAAGAGGTTCCACGGATTTTGATGCTCACGCCGGCACCCGGTGCACCGGTGCTTTGTGAAATATTGACACCGGGCAATTTAGATGCCAGTGCTTGGTCGAAACTGGATACAGCCAGGTCGCCTACCAGTTTCGAGCCTTCCAGTTTCGAGATAGCTCCGGTCACTTTGGCTTTCGATTGTGTTCCGTAACCGATTACAACCACTTCACTCAGAGTCTGGGCGTCTTCCTCTAATATGATATCGAATGCGTTTTGGCCGCCTACAGCTACTTCTTGCGTATTGAAGCCTATGTATGATACTTGTAAGATATCGTTACCGGAAACGCCGTTGATAACGAAACGTCCGTCAATGTCGGTTATCGCTCCATTGGCAGAACCTTTTATTAAAACATTGGCACCAATAATTGTTTCTCCGTTTTTGTCTTTCACGGTACCTGAGATGGTACGGGCCTGTTGCTTGCCTTGTTTGGAAACTCCGGCGGGTTGTTGTTTTTTGTTGAACAGATAGATTTCTTTGCCTTCAATCCGGTATCCGATGTCTGTGCCAGAAAACAATTGCGCCAATACCGGATCTAACTCTTTTTGGTCGGCTGTGACGTTTGCGGTCGTGTTTAGGTTCACGAATTGCGAACTGTAAGCCAATGAAAATCCGGTTTGTCTGGTCACGTCTTCCAAGATTACCTTTAACGGTTGGTCTTGATGGTGAAGAGTTACTTTTTGCCCGAATGCAAAAGTGCTGCACGCAAGCAATGCCATCACTAAAATTTTTTTACGTTTCATGTTCTTTTAATAAATGTTTCTGAACAATAGAGACGCAAAAGGCTTCAAAATCCCATACGAAAGCGTTACAATGCCATTACGATTTTATTTCTTGCTTACAAGGATGGTGTCATTTTGGGAGGTGAATTGCAGAGGCGTGATGTTTTCCATGCTCGAAAGTACTTCACGAAGTGTTTTTCCTTTCAGCGTAAGGGTGTAACAATAGTGGCATACCGTACTGTCTGTTATTTGGAAATGTGCATTGTATTTTCGGCTTATTATTTCCAAAACGTCGGGCAGTAAGGCATCGTTGAACCGGATAAGGTCTGATTTCCAGTCGGCATAACACGTGTTTGTTCCGGTACGGACAGAAAGGTCTTCGGTCCGCTTGTTGTAAACGGCACACTCTCCTGGATGCAAGGTGGTTTGGCTGGAATTGGTACAGAGATTGATGCGCCCTTCATCCAGCTTTACTTGGATGTTTTCGTCTTGCCTGTTTGCCATGACATTAAAAGAAGTGCCTAATACGTTGACGCTTACATCTCCTATATGGATGATGAAAGGACATTCCGGATTGGATGCCACATCAAAGTAAGCTTCGCCGGAAAAGTCTACTTCACGTTTCTCCTTAGTAAAGGAAACGGGGTATCGGATGCTTGCGCCGGGACCCAAAAAGACGGAAGTCCCGTCCTGGAATACCAGGTTGGTCTTTTCTCCGTAAGGAACGGATAGGGTGCGCCAGGCTACTGGGGACTCGGAGGAAGGAAATAGGTTTCGGTATGAAATGAAGCCTATTACTAGAATAATAGGTATCAGGATGGCTGCATATTGCCATTTAAACCGGATGAAGCCGAGGGGATGTGACATTTGTTGCGAAATCTGTTTCCACATTCTTGTTGATGGAATCTCATTGGGCATACGGATTTGCCCGTTGTTCCATTGTTGGTCGATGTGCTCCGCCAGATAGCGTTGTCCTTCTTCGCTTCCCAACCATGTGATTACGTATCGGGATTCTTCTGCGTTTCCTTGATCGTCCAATACTCTTTTGATTGTTTCTTCGTCCGGTTTTTTCATCCTCTTTCTCCTGTCATTAATATGATGGTTCCTATTGCTATTAGGTATGCCATGTTTTTCTTCAAATATCTTTTTAAAAATTTCAGTAGGTTTGTATAATGGTTTTGTATGGTTTTGACGGATACTCCAAGTTGCTCTGCTATTTGTTCATTGCTTAAATCCTCTTCTATTTTAAGCGCACAGATTTTCCTTTCTTGTTCGGGCAAGCGTTTGATGGCGGCGTATAGGCTCGTCAGTTTTTGTTCTGCTTTCCGTCTTTCTTCGGGAGTATCTTGCATTGTTTTTTGCATAGCCCTCATTTCGTAAGCCAAGGCAATTTCTTTATTGTTGGTTCGGAGCCGTTTCAATATGAGATTTTTGGCAGAAGTGTAAAGGTAGTTCCGTAGGTTGTCCGGTACGGGAATGCGTGGGGCTGATTCCCATAGGTCGAGAAAAGTTTGTTGCACAATGTCTTCGGCAAACATCCTTTCTTTCATGTATTGTAGGGCAAGTGCGTAAAGTATTCGGTGATACCTGTCATAAAGAAGGGTGAAAGCTTCCGAATCCTTGCGTTGTATTAGAATGAAAAGGCTTTCATCTGTTAGGTCTGGACTTTTCATGCAATGAAGTTTTAATAGGACGCAAATGTACACGATAAATCTTAGATTTGTGTTTCATTAGAGTTTATGTAAATTAGTTATGATAGTTCCAAGGGTTGATTTTAATTCTGAGATTATGCAGTGCCATACATGTGGAAAAGATGTTTTCTACAAAGTTGTTTGCCCTGAGCCTGCACT
>NZ_NFKD01000072.1:0-22096 GCF_002160215.1 Bacteroides sp. An19
GATTTGGGATGAGTTTTTGAGGCATTTTCGCTTCTGTGATGAGGAAGATAGCGGGCTATCTGACGAAGAACAGGAGCGGAAAGGACCAAAAAATCGCCCAAAGCACACACGAAAACGAACACATCAAGCCAAGAAAAACTTTTTGGAGAAATTCAAAACAGCTTCTTAACCTTGCAGGGCGGATAACGAATCTGCCCTGCAACAATAAATTGCCATGCGATTATTCATCCTTATTATTCATTTAACCACTAAACGTATGAAAACAAACTGGAAAAACATTTTGCTTTACATCGTCAAGTTCATTGAGTTGTTGATAACCGGTGCTGCCGGAGGAGCGATAGCCAGTATGTAGAAGTTGACAAGGTATCAGTTGACAAGGGAACAAGGTTCTGAATAGTTCATCTAAAACCTCGTCAACTTGTCAACTGGTTAACTCGTTACCTAAATGTACACTTATGAGAACCATTACACTGATTATCGTGCACTGTTCTGCCAATAGGGCGGGCAGTGCCCTTCGGATGGCAGACATCGACAGCTACCACCGCTCGCTGGGCTGGATAGGCTGCGGTTACCATTACGCCATTCCCACGGACGGGACTATTGAACCGGGCAGACCCGATGAAATGGTCGGGGCACATTGCAAGAACCATAACCGGCATTCGATTGGAGTCTGTTACATCGGCGGACTGTCTAAGGACGGAAAGCCTGCTGACACCCGAACGGATGCCCAATGCATTGCCTTGCGCAACCTGCTGGAACGGCTTCACCGGAGATATCCCGACGCCCTGATTGTGGGGCATAGGGACTTGGACCCGCAAAAGGTCTGTCCGTGCTTTGATGTGGCGAACGAGTATCATGACTTGCAACCTCGCTAAACGCTGATTCTCTCTGGAAATGGCGGCAGCCGACACGGTTTTCACCGGTAAACGTTGCAAAACGGCTTGAGCCGTGAAAGCTGCCATCGTTGTATCATTTTAATAACCTTGTCAACTCGTTTCCTTGTCAACTTGTCAACTTCACAAAATGTCGCTTATGCTTACGCTCTTGGTCATGCTCTCCCACGAATGCCTTGCGACAGTGAGGTTCAGCGGATAACCAAGCTCCATCATCTCGCCTAATTTCTTCAGGCTGTAATTGATGCGGTGCAGGAGGCTGTCATACTGTCTCCATTGTTCGCGCGGGTCTTTTGCCGTAATGACGGGGAAGAGTAGGGACGTGCCTTTCTGCCTGTAGCGGTCCGCAATCTCCTGCAGTGCCGGTTCCCAGGGAATGGAGATTTCCTTGCCGGTGACGTGCTGGCGATAGGTGAGCTGTCCGTTCTTGATATTCTTTCTCGTCAACCGGAAGATGTCGTCGCTCCTCATGCCACGGGCATAGACTGTGAACAGGAAGATGTCGCGGGCGAAGACGGTCATCTCTGATTCACCGCCCAGGTCAAGGTCACGCAGACGTTTCACTTCATCGAGCGTCAGTCCGTTTCGCTCTTTCTTGACACGGTAGCTCACGTCCATGCCCTCAAAGGGATTGCTGTCGGCAGCAAGACCGTCGTTTACGGCAAGCTTATATACCCGCTTCAAATTCCGGATATAGAGGGAAATGGTATTGCGTCCCAACTCCTGGTTCTTCAGCCACGTGTGGTAGTTGCGCATCAGCAGGGCGTCGAAGTCCTTGAAAGGCACTTCATTTTTGCCTAAATAGGTGATGAACTTCCTGAGATACTTTTTCAGTTTTATTGCCGCGTCATACCGCCCCTCGTCCCGCAGTTTCTCAACGCGGGAGTTGGCGTAGGCGATGAAGCCGAAACCTTCCAGCCCCTCAGCCCCTCTCCAACTCTCCCCATGAGGGGAGAGGGTTAAAGTTGCTGTCTGTACATTCTTCTGATTGTTGTTATCCACTTTCTACTATGATTTTTGTCTGTCTGTTACGTCCTTTAACTCCTAACGGAGCAAAGCGGAGTGATAACTCCTTTTAACTCCTTTAACTCCTAACAATCTTAATTGTGCAGCCACACCGTCCGCAGGTACCTGCGCCATATGGCAAGGTGGTTGGTGGTGTTGATTTCCTTGCAGATGCGGACGCAGGTCTGTATCAGCTTGTCCTTTGCCGCATCCTTTTCCTGTGCTGAAGACCGGATGGCAAGGGCGCCCAGCGTATCTTCGCCGACCTTAAAGTCCTGTACGGCTTTTACGGCTGAATCCGCGTCCGTCAATACCTTATATAATGTAGGCGCATAGTTGCGGAAGGACTCGATGAGCTTTTCCCTTTCCGCATTTGCTGCGCCGTCAGGAACGGCCTCCACTGTTCCCGCAACTAATTTCTCATTGGCTTTGCCTGCAGTCAGGAAATATTCCTGAAGGAAACCGTCCCAGTTGGCGAAGTAAGTAGATTCTTCCTTGTCTTTATCCTCCATCATGCCGATGTGGGCATAATAGGTAGTGGTGATTGTTTCGTCCTTTTGCAGGCTGGGCAGGTAGGCTTCTTCCTTTATGTCAACCTTGCGGATGATTTCCGTAAAATCCTTATGGTGGAATTCCACCCCGGTTTTGCCTTCTTCCATTTCCACACCCGCTGTCGGGGTAAGGAACGGGCGCAACGTCAGCTTGCTCCAGTTGGCTTTCACATACCCCGGATTGTTATGTTCGTAACGCACGAGGTTGATGACGAGTTCCGCCTCCGTGCCGGTCATCCGTGCCAGACGTTGGCTCAAAGCGGTGTCGCCATGTGCATGAAGTTCCTTGCAGAGCGATACCAGTGACGGCTTGACGACAAGACGGTCAATGATACCGTAAAGCATCTGGAGCGTGCGTTCTCCATAGCCGCAAGCTTGCAGGATTCCGGCAAGCAGGTCCACGGCACGTCCTTTCTCCGTTCCGACGGAGAGCCTGTCTCCCTCCATGTTGTGCAGGCGGACTACGTGCAAGTCCCATGCCTTGGGGCAGGAAACCGTGAGCCAACTGCCCGGTTCAAAGCCCTGTACCTGAAACACCAGCCGTTTTCCATGGCGGAAACGGCAGATATAGCCCTCACAGCCCGCGAGCGGACCGTCAACGACACGTACTATCTCGTTCGGTTCGCCCGTTTTCGTGTTGAAGGCATAGTCCGAGTAAGGACGTTCCAGCACAATCACCTTGTCGGCATAGTTCTCGTTGTAGTCACGGAAAGCACGCATCTGGGATTCGGGAATGACACACATCCGTGTCCTTTCTCCTTTTTCCTTTTTACGTTCGTACTGTATGTCCGCATCCTTGGAGTGCTCTTTCATGAAACTCATCAGCGCATTCTGTGTGGCGAGTACGAACACGATGCCCGCAAACAGCGGTTTCTGCCTGTCGTCGCTGTCCTGATGCACATTCACCGTAGTGTGGGTCGGCGCATAGATCTCCAGGATGTTCTTGGTCTGTGCCTTTTGCTTTTCCAAAAGCTCCACCAGCTTACCCTCCTGATGGCGCTTGGTGCGTACCACATACCAACGGTAATCTACATGGTTAAGTTTGTCGGGCATAAGTTTTATTATTAGGAGTTAAAGGAGTTAGAAGAAGTTATCGCCCGCTGTAGCGGACTGAGGAGTTAGAAGTCAATACCATAAATTGTCAATCGTTAATTATCAATTGTCAATTGAAAAGTGCGTTCTTCACGTTCCTCTCATGTCAATCGCATGATAGTTCCCAAGCACCTTATTTCAGGTATAACGGCGGTATTCTGGACGAACCTCAGCAGCAATGATCCACCGTTGTTATGTGACGAGAAGAACAAAGCGCGATGCGCTTTAACATTTTTGCTTCCATATCACAAGTGTTTAGTTCTCAATCTATTAAGTCTATTCTACACCCACCGCTTTACCATTGCTTTATAATATGAAGCGGTAAGTATGCCGCAAAGGTAATAAAAAGATTTAATACAGAACCATTTATCACCGGATTTTTTTTAAAGATTACAATTTTAGTCGAACAAATACAGCCGTTGTTTGACTAAAATTGGACTTGGTGCAAAATTATATACTGATAATCAATTAGTTGCAAAAATTCGCCGTTTCATATTATACAGTTCCGAAATTTGTCGAACATTCTCGGTTTTCATTCACGCATGATTTTGCCTATCATTTTCCGGTTGGCTTTCACCAGGTCCTCCGTGTCGATGGAGGAAAGATAGATTTGTGTGGTCTTCAGGTTTTCGTGGCCCAGCCCCTTGCTGATAACGGACAGGCTGGTGCCCATGTCACGCATCGCGCTGGCCCAGGTATGCCTCCCCGTATATGTCGTCAAGGCTGTACGCAATCCGGCCATCGCGCCCCGTCCTTTCAGCAGTTTTCCTCCATGGGGTTTTCCTCCATGCCGTAGTGGAGGATTGACAAAATAGGCAGAAGATTTGATGCATGCGCAAAGCAAGTTAGGACATGAAATTGTTGCATTATATCCGAGTGGAATATCTAGGCTCGCGTCATCAACCAACAGTTGAAAGAACTGGAAAGTACGGCATGATTGGCGAAGACTATCTATCCCGGACTTCTACCCCATGTGGAATATTCCATTACGGAAGACGGGCGAAGCCTTATACCCATTGTCCGGATGCTGGAACAATGGGAAAATGGCTTCCGCCCGAAGATGATACGGATATTGAAAGAAGAAGGTGACAAATTTTAATCTTGTACACTTATTCGTGTATCTTATAAGTCCCTATTTCTTTTTACGTATCCATGTTTTACTTTCCGAAGCTCGTCAGCCACTTTACCGTCTCGGGGGCATAGTGCGAGAAGAACAGGCTTTCGCCCTTGTCCAGCTTGCCGATGGTCTCCATGTCTTCGGCAGAGAGGGAGAAGTCGAATACATTGAGGTTCTGCTCCATGCGCTCTTTGTGCGTGGACTTCGGGATGACTACCACGTCTCGCTGGATGAGGAAGCGCAGGGCGGTCTGTGCCACGGACTTGCCGTATTTCTCGCCGATGGCTTTCAGCACGGGATTGGTGAAGAAGTCGTTGCGCCCTTCGGCGAATGGCCCCCACGACATGATTTGCGTGCCGTACTCCTTCATGATTTCCTGCGGCCGGCGTTGCTGGTTGAACACATGCGTTTCCACCTGGTTCACCATCGGCTTGATGTCGCAGAACTCTGCCAAGTCAATGAAACGGTCGGGGTAGAAGTTCGATACGCCGATGGCACGGAGCTTGCCTGCTTTGTACGCTTCTTCCATGGCACGGTAAGTACCGTAATAGTCGTTGAAGGGTTGGTGGATGAGCAGCAGGTCGATGTAGTCGGTCTGCAACTTGCGGAGGGATTCGTCGATAGAAGCCTTTGCCTTCTCATACCCGGCGTTGGATATCCACACCTTTGTCACAAGGAACAGTTCCTCGCGCGGAATACCGCTTTTCTTCACCGCATTGCCCACGCCTTCCTCATTAGCGTATGCCTGCGCCGTGTCCACCATACGATAACCCATGCTCAAGGCATCCGATACGCAGCGTTCACACTCTTCAGGAGTTACCTGATATACACCATAACCTAAAATCGGCATTTCTACGCCGTTTGATAATTTGACTGTTTGCATAATTCGTTGTTTTTATGGGGTTATTGTTATTTTGATGCTTTCCTGTTATTCGTTTTTCAAATTATTCTTGTTTTTGTCTCCGATAGCACTTCTCCTGACGGATTGCCGTTGTCGGAGATAACGGCGGCAAATGTTTAGAAACCTAAGTCCGGCACTGAGATACCCTCATGTCCGGGGTGAGTTTAGATGCCATCGTCCTTTTCGTTTCTGATTACGGTGCAAAGTTACGCCGCTTTTACACGCTCTATGTTTCACAAAAGGTATCTAATGTTTCACCAAAAGCACAAATCGTTTGGCGCTCTCCGGATAATGCCCTAATTTTGCGGCATGGCAAAGGATAAAGAACTGAAAATCGTATATTCCACCCTGTTCCAACTGATAGGGTCGGTCAAGCTGCGGGGTTGGTGCGTGCACATGGTGTGTCTGCATGGAGAAGGCTTTTTTACTTACGACGGCCGTCCGTTTCATGTGAAGAAGCATGACGCTGTGGTCATCAATGCGCCCCAGCAAGTGCATGTAGTCAGTCAGAGCGAAGATTTGAAAGTGGAAGTCTTGGCAGCCCCGCATGATTTCCTCTCCAACCAGCTTCCGGCGAATAATTATGGTATAGGAGGCAGTATCAGCCTGTACGACAACCCTGTCATCCCCTTGTCGGAAGAGGATGCAGAGACGTTGGTGCGCGACATACACCATATCCGCGACCGCATCGCCGATACCGGCCATCTGTTTTACCGCGAGCTGATAGGCGGGCTGGCCCTTCCGCTGATTTATGACCTGTTCTATTTCCACGCCAAGAACCGTACCCCGATATTTGCCACGGACAGGAGCATGTATGTCGTGAAGGAACTGATGGCGTTGCTGGAAAGCGGACGCAGCAAGAAATACCGGGAAGTCGCTTATTACGCCGAACAACTGAACGTGACCGTCAAGTACCTCTCCAATACCGTAAAGCGGCAGACGGGCAAGAGCGTCACTTATTACATCGACCGCTACACTGTCCCGATGATAAAGGAATATCTCAACAATCCCGACCTTTCCATCGTACAGATTGCAGAAGAAATGAACTTCACGACGCTCTCTTATTTCAGCCGGTACGTGACCAAACATCTGGGCATGTCGCCGAAGGCTTACCGGGAATCATTGATGCCACGGTAAACATGGTGGGATATAGCCGGGTTTATCAAGCCTTAAGTTCGTATTTTCTATAATTTGTCCTACGAAAAAGTTATCTTTGCAACAAAAAAATTATACCACGATTCATATATGGCACAACAGTTTGGCAATACATGGTGGGGCAACGAATGGTTGCGTTCGCTGACCCACATTGATTATGAGAACCGCATCCCCCGGGGTGCACGGTATGCCCGTAATGGTTCCGTCCGAGAAATACAGTTGCAAGATAATGTCATCAGCGCCAAGGTACAAGGCAGCCGTCCACGGCCTTACCGCGTTAAAATCATCGTCCCGAAGTTTTCCGCCAGGCAGGTGGACAAGCTGATGGACAGGCTGGTTGCCCGACCGGGAATTATTTCAGGCTTACTCAACCGGGAATTGGATCCGGAGGTGATGGACATCGCCCGCTCCTGCGGCTTGAAGATATTCCCCGAACGATGGGATGACTTGGAGATGGATTGCAGTTGTCCCGATTGGGCGGTGCCTTGCAAACATCTGGCAGCCGTGGTCTATATGTTCAGCCGGGAGATTGACAACAATCCTTTCATTGTGTTCCAAATGCACGGGTTCGACCTTCTGAAAGAATTGAAGAAACGGGGCATTGAAGTGGACAACGTGCGGCAGGAGGTGGAAGTGCCCGCCTTGAAAGACCTCGTGACGACCCTGCCTGCTAAAGATGCAGGAACGGAAGTCCCGGTATTCCGCCGCATCGACTTCTCCAAGCTGGCCGACCGGTCTGATGCCCTGCTGATGCTTCTGCCGGACAAGCCGCCTTTTGCCCCCCAAGGCAATTTCAAGGAAGGATATGTGGCGGAATTGCGCCGTGTGAGAAAGAACGTGCAGCGTTTCTTCACCGGGAAGCTGGGGAGGGAAGAAATGTTTCCTATCGCATTTTCCAAACTGCCGGAAAGCATCGGTGTGGACGATGCGATAAGCCTTTGCTTTGATTACCGGTATGATTGGACGATAGAAGGAAAGGTTGCCTACAACGAGCGCACGTTGTCTCATGCCTTGCTGCACATCAATCCCGATTTCCTGCCCGACTATCATCCGACGGTCATTGCCCTGTACCAATCCCTTTTCTGTGCGCTGCACCTGTTGGACAAGGGGGCGGTGGCTCCACAGTTGCTCCGATTGTCGGACAAGAAATACCTGGTGCGCTGGATGCCCGCCTACATCGATGCACAAGCCAAAGAACTGGTGGAGGCACTCGAAGGACTCGTTCCGGCTTCGCTCGTCAAGGTGAAACCTACGGCACGTTCCGCAGCAAAACCCGTGGAGCATCCGGCGGAGTGGCTGGTATCGTATTTCCTTGGGACGTTGGTCAAATACTTGTCGGGCAGTTGCGACCGTATGCCGCTCCTCCCGTTCTTCTTCAAGGGAGAACACATGCCCTTCGACGGAGTGGGCGAAAAAGAAACACCCGGCGGCATCCGCTCGTGGATGGCTTCCTATACCCTGACGGCATCGGACTACCGCCCGGTGTTCAGCGTGAAAGAGAGTCGCCGGGGAGGCTTCGACCTGCATATCGGCGTGGAGGACAAGCGAAAACCGGAGCCGCAGACCGTGCCCCTATGCGAAGTGCTGGATTCGCCGGAATACGACCGTGAGCGACTGCGTATCCTGAGGAGCTTTACGCTCATCTCCGGGCTGGTGAAAGAAGTGGGGAGCTATATCAACGCCGGTGCGAAAAAGCCTGTCCATTATACTGCTGCATCGTTTGTGCCTTTCCTGCTGCAAGTCATCCCTGCCGTACGGATGCTCGACATCAAGGTATTCATGCCTAAATCATTGGGACAACTCATCCGTCCCAAGGCATCACTTTCCATCAAACGGAAAGCCGGTTCGGACAAAGGCTTTCTCAGCCTGGCAGACCTTTTTGCCTTCGATTGGGAAGTCGCATTGGGCAAGGAACTTGTCCCCTTGGAAGAATTTAAGAAACTGATGGAGAAGGCCGACGGGCTTATCAAGTTCAAGCAACGCTACATCTATGCCGATGCGGAAACCCTGCAAAAGCTGCAAGCCGCCATGGCGCAGGGCGAAAAGCTGACTCCCGCCCAAATCCTGCAAGCTGCCCTGACGGGAGAATACGAATCGGCACCGGTGCATCTGACTGATGAGGTCCGCCAATTGATGGACGAACTGACGCGGCAGGAGCATATCCCGCTCCCTGCCGGATTGAACGCTACGTTGCGCCCTTACCAGGAACGCGGTTTCTCGTGGATGTACCGCAACAGCCGCATCGGCTTCGGCTCTATCCTGGCGGATGACATGGGATTGGGAAAGACCTTGCAGGCCATCACCCTGATGCTGAAATTGAAAGAGGAAGGCGCATTGGAGCAGGGGCGTATATTGGTAGTGGTACCCACCGGCTTGCTCACCAACTGGCAGGCGGAAATCAGCCGTTTCGCCCCGTCGCTTACCTTCTTTGTCTATCACGGGACAGGACGAAGCCTGAAGCAGTTTGATGCCGACATCCTGCTCACCACCTACGGCGTGTTGCGCTCGGACAATGCCAAGCTGAAGAAATTGCCGTGGACGCTGATGTTCATTGACGAAGCGCAAAACATCAAGAACCAGGACACCGCACAGAGCAAGGCCGTGCGCGGCATTCCCGCCACGACACATGTCGCTCTCAGCGGCACACCCGTAGAGAACCGCCTCACCGAGTTCTGGAGCATCATGGAGTATGCCAACAAAGGCTACTTGGATACGCCGAAAGCCTTTAGGGAGAAGTTTGTCAACCCCATCCAACTCTACAATGATGGAGATTGTGCCGCCCGCTTCCGCAAGGTGACCGCTCCCTTCATGATGCGCCGGATGAAGACCGACAAGAGCATCATCTCCGACCTGCCGGACAAGATAGAACTGGACGATTATGCCGCACTCACTTCGGAGCAGGCCGCCCTCTACCACCGCACGCTCGAAGCAGCCATGGCGGAAATCGAAGGGATTGATACCACCGACCACGAATCCCTCTTCCAGCGTCAGGGACTTATCCTGCAAATGATTCTTGCCTTGAAGCAAATCTGCAACCACCCGGCGCAGTTCCTCAAGAACGGCGATGCCCGCATTGAGTTGTCCGGCAAGGCGGAGATGCTGTTGGACCGCTTGGAAGGCATTGTAGCGAATGGCGAAAAAGTGCTTGTGTTCACCCAGTTCCGCGAGATGGGCGACTTGCTGGTGCGCTTCATCGAAGAACGGTTGGGACAACGCCCCTTGTTCTACCACGGCGGATGCAGTGTAAAGCAACGTCAGGAAATGGTGGAGCGTTTCCAGAACCTTCGGAGCGACAAGATTTTCATCCTCTCGCTCAAGGCTGCCGGGACGGGGCTGAACCTCACCGCTGCCTCGCACGTCATCCACTACGACCTGTGGTGGAATCCGGCCGTGGAAGCCCAAGCTACCGACCGCGCCTACCGCATCGGGCAGCAACGGAACGTCATGGTGCACCGTTTCATTACCAAAGACACCTTTGAAGAACGCATCAACGACATGATCCAGCAGAAGAAACACTTGGCGGATATGACCGTGGCAAGCGGCGAAAGCTGGATAGGCAAGCTGAGCAACAAGGAATTGCGGGACATCTTCGGGTAAGTGTGATAATAAACGGAGTTGGCAAGAGCCGCAGCATGTAAGGATGTACACTTACATACCGCGGCTCTTTTGTGTATCACAACAACAGATACCAATCTTTATTTCAATAGCGGAAGCTGCTCCAGCATGTTCTTAATGCGGATGGCTGTGCGGGGGCATAGGTTCATCTGGTGCCTTGGTTTCCACAGAGTTCTCCCGCACGAGATAGAGTTTCAAAAATTCATAGTGTATCTTTCTCTCGTGGTAAATATCAAGATAGATGGACTTGTTCCCGCTTTCCAATTCAAAGTAACATATAAAGTGAAAATAAAGCCAAAATAGAACCAAATTCGGAAATAGGATTGTTTGTCTTATTTAATACAGTTTTCTTACCTCCGCATTCCTGTAATAATGTAGCAGGATATCGTTGTAGCTGAAACCCTGTTCGCCCATCACGGCTGCCCCTATCTGGCACAAGCCTACACCGTGTCCCCATCCTGCACCGGTCAGTTGGAACCAGGCGGGTACCCCGTCGGTGGTTTCTCCTTTGTCTACTACGAAAGCAGAACTGAACAGGTGGGTAGGCGAGAGCGTGCGACGTATTTCCAGTTCTTTACCAATAATCAGCGTCTTTTCCGAACCTACGATTTTCAGTTTGCAGATACGTCCCGACTTGCCGCGTTCTATGGGGATGAGGTCGAGGATTTTCCCGTAATCGTACTTGGTTTTCGAGTGAATCAGTTCAGCCAGTTCGGCTTGGGTGTAACGCACTTTCCAGCGGTAGAAGTCGGTGGTTTCCTGGTCGTAATTGTTCAGTATCTGCCGGATGATGTTCTTGTCGTGTGTATGGCAAAAACTATCCGGTTCAGAGCGTATCCATTTTTCAGCTTCTTCTTCACAGGTCAGGTCGGGTAAGGACGTTTCTCCGGCTGCATCACGCACGGCATGCAGGTAGGGGTATTGCCTGTTTTCCCAGCAGGTGCCGAATTCTTCGGTCGCTCCTCCGCAACATTTCGAGAAGCGGGCATCGCAGATGGCGTTTTTATACATTAATACTTGTCCGCGTGTGGCTTTCACCGCTTCTTCCACCCTCCGGCTGGATGCTTTGGTGATGCCCTGATAGCGCTGGCAATGGTCGTCGGCACATACGTCGAAGATGGTATGGTCTTCGCGGTCGTACCAGCGGATGTATTCGGTTTCGGTTTTGATGAATGGAAAGAATCCGTTGTCTTTTTTGCTCAGTGCTTTCCGCTTTTCTATTTGTGCCAATAGCCAGCTTCGGGAGATGACGGCATGTGCTTTAAGAAATTCGGTCGAAGAGGTGGTGTTCATTTCCGAAGAGATGACGCTGATGAGATACTCTTCGGCTGGGAGGATATTGATGGCGGTTATGCCTCCTTCATCCACCACCAGTTTCAGCATGCCGGTAAAACGCTGGGTTTCCTGTCGTTCCCAATGAAAATTGATGCCGATGGTTACGTCGTACAGGGAGAATGACGCATCGTCTTCCAGTGGGGTAAAGGTCAGCTCGCGGTACACGTTACCGTTCCACAAGATGCCTCCTTCGTCGAAGCATACGGTTTGTTCTCCGTCTACGCTTTCACCTTTGGCAAGGTAACGTCTGTTGAGGTTGAAATGTATTTGGGGGGCATTGAGGATGCCCACGCTTATTTCGGGTTCTTTCATTGTTGTGCTTTTTTAGTTGACTCGTCACTTTTGTTACTTCGTTCTTGTCTTTTGGTTACTGAGTCATAAACTTACTTCATCGTATATCTTTTTTATCTCTTCCGCGGTCAGACTTTCGAAGTCTTCTTTCCGGGGGGTTACTATCAGTCCCGCCATGTCAAGGGCGCCGGGGCTTACAAGGCGTTGCTCACCCCCATATGCCGTATAGCAGGACGGACGGTGCTTATCACGTGGGAGATACGCTACGGTGAACCCTCTTTTCGGGTCATTCCATGCAAACAGGTTGTAACGTGGTTCGTCTTCGTCCGGGTGCGATGGCAACGTGTGCAGATAAGCATCTATCAAATCTGCATCTGATACAGGGGCAGAGTCGGACACGAATGCCTCGATGGGGCAGAGGTATCCGTTGATGCGGTATTCCTGACATGTTCCCCCGCCGGGTAAAGTGGCTTGTCTTGTAAGGGTGGCGGTTTCCATCAGCCGGTCCCACTGCATGATGAGCGGTATGTCTTGCATACGTGCTGCCTGAAAATGGAAATGGTCGGGAGCTGATGCGCCGCATTTGGCTCCGTTGTAGAACAAAGCATACCCCGATGCGAAGTGTCTCTCCAGCCAGTCGGTCAGTTTGCCTGGCAGCTGGCGTCCGGTTTTTCCCGCAAGGGTTTGGGGCTGGTGCCGTTCGCTGGAAACTGTGAGGTGGGCAGGCAGGATGGGATAAGGATTGATGCGAAGCTGGAAAGTCTCATCCAGTATGATGGGGATGCAGTCTTGCTCGACGGGCTTGTGTGTGTCGCAAAGAAAGCACGGGCGTGCCGCAATGCTTGTCTTATCCAGCCGGGCACAGGTCGAGACCGCGCGGGCGGGATTGAACTGGACAAATACCGTATTTTCCCCGATGCACAGGCGGCGGGTCTGGATGTGGCAGAGTGCTTCATGATTTGTGCGGGCCAGTGCCCAGTGGGCCAGCTGGTGCTTCAGGAAATGTTCGCCGGGTGTTTCTTTTTCTGGAGTCATAAGGGCACGGCGGCAGGAAAGCTCCAGTGTGCGCAGGCTGTCTTTATAAGCATTGTTGCGGTTTACTTTCTCGATGCTCAGGTTGGCATCCGAGTTTCCATCCCAGCGGCGGCACAGGTAAAGCACGTCGTAGATACGCCCGATAGGGTATTGGCGCGAGAATGCCAGTCCCAGTGCATAGTCTTCTCCATAGCTTACGTTGGGTATGCCTATCTGGCGCAGCAAGGGGGTGTAGAAGGCACGCGGTGCTCCCAACCCGTTGATACGGAGAGCGTTGTTGTGCCCGTTGGCATCGGTCCACTCGCGGTGGTCTATTACGCCGGGCGGTAAGCCCTGCAGTTTAAAGTCGGTCATGCGGTAGGAACCGATGACCATAGCGCATTGTCTTGCATGGAATTTGTCGATAATAGCCTGTAAGGTGCCGGGCGTACTATACAGGTCGTCGCTGTCCAGTTGGACGGCAAACCGTCCGCATCGTGCATCGCGTATGGCCAAGTCCCAGCATCCACCGATACCCAAGTCGGTGCGTTCGGGGATGATGTGGACTACTTTCTTTTCTCCGGCATACTGGCGGATGACTTCGGTTGTTCCGTCGGTAGAATGATTGTCTACGATTATCAGGTTGTAATCGAATGTCGTTTCTTGTGCCAATGCGGAACGGATGGCATCGTCGATGGTCCGCACGCGGTTGCGCACGGGGATGATGACCGATGCTTCACAGGGAAACGAGCCTTTCTGCAAATCGATATTCCGCTTCGGCGGAGGCAGGTATGCTCCTGTCTTTTTCAGGTATCGGGTAAAGACGGCTTCCCGTTCCAATTGTACGTCCCGGTTACGCGGGTCGACGTAATCGAATTGTTTTTCGCCCGAATGACGTGTATCTGTTTCGGTTTCTGTATAAAGATATTCGCTGATATGAGTCAGGGAGTACCTGCGCGACAATGCCAGCCGGAGGGCGTAGCTTGCCGAATGGGTATACGCAGGCTCTACACTGATTTCGGCTGTAGCTTGTCTGAAGGCTTCGGTGCGGTACATCACAAGCGAGCCGAAGTCGAAGTCATCCCGTACACTTCCCGGCTGGTAATCGATGACCGGATGTGGGTATATTCCTTCTTTGGTCTCTTCGTAACGGTCGGCATATACCATCCCGCACTCTGGAGCAGACAAGTAATCTGCCATACGCTCCAAAGCTCTGTACCCTAGCCGGATGTGATGCCTGGTGCGGCATATTAGAGTATAGGGGGTATGGCTTTGGGCAGCTATAAGCCGGCAGGTATCGGTATTGTCTTGCAGGGAGATTGTCTGTATCTTTGCGTCTGGAAGCCCTTCAATGATATCATCAGGTGTTGCCCCTCCGCAACAGGCGACGAAGCAAGTTATGTCTTTGTTTGTCATAATCAGTGGTTTGTCTTAGATGAATGTCCGCATGGTATAATTATGTTCCTCCCTCTCTCCTCTGCAAAGGTAAGAAATCTTTTCCATGTGGCAATGGATTTGGGATGGGCGGATGTGAAAATCTGTTAACAGAAGATGTTTTTTTGAAATTGACCTTGAAAATCAGCGATATATAAAGTGTTTTTGTGTTTTGCTTATTTCCCAAAATGACATTCGTCTTAATAATCTTAATGAACGAGTGTGATTGTAAGGATTGTAATTGTAATCAATTCAGGAAAACTTACACTTACAATCCTTACAATTACATTTATCGGTTTTACGTTTTCGGGGCAGAGAGAAAAGTCTGTATAAAATTTATATATATAAATATATAATATATATTTATATATATATATTAATGTAATTTTTTTTCTTCTTTTTGCTCACTTTCATAAACGGTAATTGTAAGGATTGTAACTGTAAGTTTTGCTGGTGCAACTATAAGGAATACATCATGCATCTATATGCAAAGCCCGGTATATATAGCTTCGCGCGCCTGTGCAAATAGTTGCATTTCAGCGGTTTAAGTATAACTTGCCAAAAAAATAATTGCCGATTGTCAAATTTCCATTGTCCATTGCCTAATATCCATTGCCAATTGAAAAATTTTTCGTATCTTTGTGGAGTGAATCCTCCCTCACTATTCCCCTCTCCATACCGGCATACGTGCCGAGACGGTGTATGTTTGACAGAGGGGGTCTCTGCGCAAGACAACAACGACCTACCTTGAAAGCAGGTCGTCTCTGAGATAAGGTAGTTTCAAACCACCCTATCCCGCAGGATGACCTTACTTGAATTAAGGTCATCGGGAAGACGATATGAGTTGAAAACATGCCGTGCGCAAGGGTGTCGTTTCAACCTATACCCCTCTTGCATCCATTTTGTGAAAATAAATTAGCGCATTGCCCTATTGTTCATTGGCACATTAAAATATCTGGTGAGAAAATGTACAATTTCATACCGCGCTTATTTTCTTCCGGAAGTCTTAATTTGTAGTGTGAATTTCTGTATTCTGCTTTTTTATTTCGCGTAATTCAGAGATTTTGCCTATTTTTGCAAACAAAACAAGTGTTGAATGAGTGAAAAGAAGATATCCCTTTTGGGAAAAACACTGGGCGAGCTGACCGAAATCGTGACAAGCTTGGGAATGCCCAAGTTTACGGGGAAGCAGGTGGCACGCTGGATGTACGGGAGGAAGGTGGCTTCGATAGATGAAATGACCGACCTGTCGCTCAAGAACCGTGAACGGCTGAAGGAGATGTACGAGGTGGGAGCTTCTGCTCCGGTGCATGAGATGCGTTCGGTGGACGGCACGGTGAAATATCTGTTCCGTACGCCCGATAACAACTATATCGAGTCTGTTTATATTCCTGATGGCGAACGCGCTACGTTATGTGTGTCTTCACAGGTGGGATGCAAAATGAACTGCAAGTTCTGCATGACGGGTAAACAAGGCTTTTCGGGCAATCTGACCACTGCGCAAATCTTGAATCAGATTTATTCTATCCCTGAGCGGGACACACTGACCAATGTGGTGTTTATGGGGATGGGTGAGCCTATGGATAATCTGGATGCTGTGTTGCGGTCGCTGGAGGTGCTGACCGCAGACTATGGTTATGCCTGGAGTCCGAAACGAATCACGGTTTCTACGGTAGGCCTGAGACGTGGAATGGAACGCTTCTTGAAAGAGAGCGATTGCCACCTGGCGGTAAGCATGCACTCGCCTTTCCCGGCACAACGTGGTGAACTGATGCCTGCCGAAAAGGCTTTTTCCATTCGTGAAATTGTCGACATGCTCCGGGGGTATGACTTCAGCAAACAACGGCGCCTGTCGTTCGAATACATCGTTTTCGGCGGTGTGAACGATAATTTGGCATATGCTAAAGAACTGGTGAAGTTGGTGCGGGGACTGGACTGCCGGGTCAACCTGATTCGTTTCCATGCGATTCCGGGGGTGGATTTGCAGGGAACCGATGCGGATACGATGCTGGCATTCCGCGATTATTTGACCCGTCATGGGGTGTTTGCCACCATTCGTGCTTCGCGGGGAGAAGATATTTTTGCTGCTTGCGGTATGCTTTCTACAGCAGAGAAACAGGCGGAAAGACAACATGTACATAAAGACAAGACAAAAATCAATAAATAAGGAAATGATATGGAAGGACGTAAAATAAAGGTGGGTATCACCCACGGAGATATCAATGGGGTAGGTTATGAGGTGATTCTGAAAACCTTCTCCAATCCGGCAATGCTGGATTTGTGCACACCGGTCGTTTACGGTTCGCCCAAGGTGGCGGCTTATCACCGTAAAGCGATGGACTTGCCTGCCAATTTCAGTATCATAAGTTCGGCATCGGAAGCGCAAGACGGGCGTCTGAACATTGTCAGTTGTACTGATGAGGAATTGAAAGTGGAACTATCGAAACCTACACCCGACGGAAGCCGTGCCGCACTCGATGCACTGGAAAGGGCTTCGGCTGAATATAGTGAAGGATTATTTGATGTGCTGGTGACGGCTCCTGCAAACCAGAATGCCGTACAGACGGAAGAATATCCTTTCTCCGGCCATACTGCTTATTTGGAAGAACGCTTTGGCAAGGGTAGAAAAGCACTGAAAATCTTGCTGAAGGATGATTTCCGGATGGCACTGGTGACAGGGCGTATCCCATTGAAAGAGGTATCTCCCAGGCTGACAAAAGAAGAGGTGATGGAAAAAATAGAAGTGTTCCACCGTTCGCTGAAGCAAGATTTCGGTATTGATAATCCGCGTATCGCCGTGTTTGCGCTGAACCCGCAGGCACAAAGCAATGTGCTTGTCGGTCTGGAAGAAGAACAGGCAATTGTTCCCGCCGTGGAAGCCATGACCAAACGGGGTATCTTATGCTACGGACCCTATGCCGCTGATACGTTTATGGGTTTGGGGTATTACCGGCACTTCGATGGGGTGTTGGCAATGTATTACGACCAGGGCGTGCTTCCTTTTATGACACTTGCCATGAATGAAGGAGTTTGCTATACCGCCGGCCTTTCCATTGTCCGCACGGCTCCGGTACACGATGCTGCATACGACCTGGCGGGGAAAGGTGTGGCTTCCGAGGATTCTTTCAGGCAAGCCATTTATGTGGCACTTGATGTGTTCCGCCGCCGGCAGATTGAAGAAGAAATCAATGCCCGCCCGTTGCGCAAGCAATATTACGAGAAACGTGACGATAGCGATAAGCTGAAACTGGACACGGTAGAGGACGAATGAATATGAAGTTTGCAATTATAGCGGCTGGAGAGGGGACCCGATTGTCACAAGAAGGTGTCCGGTTGCCCAAACCTTTGGTACAGCTGAATGGGAGAGCGATGATAGATCGCCTGATACATATATTTATGCAGAACGGTGCCGAAGAGGTAGTGGTCGTCATTAACAATGAATCGCCTTTGACAAAGGCGCATTTGACAGAACTGGAAAAGCATTCAGACATTCCGTTGAGGGTGGTCGTCAAGACCACTCCCAGCTCGATGCACAGTTTCCACGAGTTGAGTCCTTATCTGAAAGAAGACCGTTTTTGCCTGACCACCGTAGATACTGTTTTCCGGGAAGATGAGTTTTCCCGCTTCATCGAAGCTTTCAAAGTTTCGGGTAAAGATGGGCTGATGGCGGTTACGGATTATGTTGATGATGAGAAGCCGCTATATATCGGTACCGATACCGATTTGAACATTACCGGTTTTTATGACATGCCCATGCCTGGTATGAAATACATTTCAGGAGGCATTTACTGCCTGACTCCCCAAGCCATCGGCACTTTGGAGCATTGCATTTGTTCAGGTATGTCGCGTATGCGTAATTTTCAGCGGCAGTTGGTGAGCGACGGATTACGCTTGGAAGCATATCCGTTTTCGAAAATTCTGGACGTAGACCATGCTGCAGATATCCCAAAGGCAGAAGCATTTTTGAATGAAGTACATTGATGGGAGCTGTATATACTCCCAAAAATAAAGAGAGAAGCGCATAAGTCATGCAACACGAGGAGAGAAGAATCCAGCTTATTGGAGTGAGTCGTGGAAACCAGTTTTCACCCAATCATATCAATAATGATGCGGCTATTTTGATGAAGACAGCTGAAAAGCTGGGGAAAAAAGGCTGTGAGGTGAAACTGTTTTCAGAAACAGAGTTCGTACAACGGCGTATTCAGGCAGAATTCATTTTCAATATGGCACGCGACCATGCCACCATTCCATATTTGAAAGAACTGGAAAAGACAGGTAGTCTGGTTATTAATTCAGGACAGGGAATCGAGAATTGCATTCGCCAGCCGATGACCGAGATTTTAATGCATTACGGCATTCCACATCCCAAAAGTTATATCATTCCTACTGATCAGGGATTTACGCTTGATTTGTTCCCCTGTTGGATTAAACGGGGTGATTCACATGCTATGGTGAAAGAAGACGTGGTCTATGTAGAATGTAGGGAGGAGGCAAATATTGTTCTTGCTGATTTCCGGAACCGTGGGATACCGAGGGCAGTAGTCAACGAACATCTGGTAGGAGACTTGGTGAAGTTTTACGGGGTGAAGAATACCGATTTTTTCTATTCGTTTTATCCTACCGAACAATCGCATAGCAAATATGGACTGGAAGCCATTAATGGGAAGGCACGCGGTTTCCCGTTTTGTCTGGACAAACTGAAAAATTATGCCAACCGGGCGGCAGAGGTGCTCCAGGTACCTGTTTATGGAGGCGATTGTGTAGTAGGTCCGACGGGCGAAATCCGTATTATTGATTTCAATGACTGGCCAAGCTTTGCACCTTGTTGTGAGGAGGCGTCAACAGAAATAGCCGGTTATATTTACAATTGTATCATTGCCAAACAGAACAGCCATTAAGAGATGAGTACAGAAAAGAAAGGATTGAAAGCCTCTTTCAAGTCAATGGATACGGAAGAGTTTCTGGATATATATTTTAACCGCCCGATAGGTTATGCCTGGGCGTTGTTTTTCAGGCATTTCGATGTACACCCTAATGTAGTGACTATTTTGTCGATTCTGTTGGGCATAGGGGCAGGAATCATGTTTTATTATCCGGACTTGAAACATACGCTTGCCGGCATAATCTTGCTCATGTGGGCAAACCATTATGATAGCTGCGACGGGCAATTGGCACGTATGACTGGTAAAAAGACGCGTTGGGGACGCATGTTGGACGGATTTGCAGGCGACCTTTGGTTTATAGCCATTTATTTCACTATTTGTTTGCGTCTTACCTGCCAACCTTTGCCGTTAGGCATAGGCAGTAGTGAAGGAATGGTATGGGGAGCAGGCATTTGGATAATAGCCGCCTTGTCGGGGACACTCTGTCATAGCCGGCAATGTGCATTGGCAGATTATTACCGTAATATCCATTTGTTTTTCCTGAAAGGGAAAGCAGGAAGCGAACTGGATAACTTCAAACAACAGCGGGATTTGTTTTATAGCCTTCCCTGGAAAGGAAATTTCTGGTGGAAAGCTTTTCTGTATTTTTATGGCAATTATACCCGGAAACAAGAACGCATGACCCCGAATTTCCAACGTTTTTATGCCTTTATACAGCAGAAATATGGTGACGATATTCCCGGTACATTGCGCAACGAATTCCGCTCTTTAAGTCTGCCACTGATGAAATATGCCAATATCCTCACGTTCAACACACGTGCCATTGTGCTTTATGTATCGTTGCTTATGGGTGAACCGTGGGTATATTTTATATTTGAAATGACAGTTATGACTATCCTTTTTATCTATATGCGCCATCGCCACGAGGCTTTGAGTGCCTATCTGTATCATAAATACGCTCGACAATGAAAGAAAAAGCCCGTAACATATTTTGGTTTTTCGGTATCTTTGCCATTGTGGTGATGCTCTGCACATTTGATATGGACTACAATGAGTTGTGGAAAAATCTGCGTAGGGCAGGGATATGGCTTCCTGCTGTCATTTTCCTGTGGGTGTTTATCTATTACCTGAATGCATGGGCATGGTATGTGATTATCTGCGACGGGAAGAGTGGAAAAGTTCCTTTCAGACAAGTCTATAAACTGACTATCTCCGGTTTTGCCTTGAATTACGCAACACCGGTAGGGCTGATGGGAGGGGAGCCTTACCGTATCATGGAACTTAGCTCGTATGTGGGGGGAAGCAAAGCTACTTCTTCCGTAATATTATATGCCATGATGCATATCTTTTCGCATTTCTGGTTTTGGCTTGTATCGGCTGTGCTTTATGTGCTTTTTGAACCGATGAACTGGGGGGTAGGTATTCTGCTGGCTGTGGTTGTAGCGTTCTGTTCTCTGGCGATTTATTTCTTTATGAAAGGTTACCGGAACGGGATGGCGGTACGTGCACTGAACTGGTTATCGCACGTGCCTTTTGTAAAGAAGTGGGCAAAGCGGTTCTGCGTGGAAAAGAAAGATACGCTGGAACGGATAGATGCACAAATAGCAGAATTGCACAAACAGCGGAAAAGTACGTTCTATATTTCGTTGGGACTGGAGTTCTCGGCACGGATTGTGGGCTGCCTGGAAGTCTATTTCATTCTAAACATCCTGACTGCAGATGTCAGTTTCTTGGCTTGTATTTTGATTATGGCATTCACTTCGCTCTTTGCCAATTTATTTTTCTTCTCGCCCATGCAGCTGGGAGCTCGCGAAGGAGGATTTGTCCTGGCAACCGGAGGACTTGCCATTCCAGCTGCATTCGGTATCTATACCGGACTGATAGCTCGGGTGCGGGAGTTGTTTTGGATTATGATAGGAGTGTTGCTGATGAAGGTTGGCAACTGTAAAAATGAAAAGAAAAATGAGTGAAAAATTAATTGATATACAGGGTATCATCTTCGATTACGGAGGGACTATTGATACCAATGGCCGTCATTGGGCAGAAGTTTTATGGGAAAAGTATAAGACTTTTGACGTACCAGTCAGCAAACCGGAATTCCGTGAGGCATATGTATATGGTGAACGGACACTGGCACACAAACAATTGATAAAACCGGAATACGGCTTTCATGAAGTGCTTTCGGTCAAAACCCGTATTCAAGTGGATTATTTGATTGATAAAGGGGTCTTGTCGCGTACGAAAGCCGATAAATACGACTATGCAACACGTATAGCCGACAGTTGCTATAGGTATGTATGGGACGTATTACAGCGGACCCGTCCGGTTTTACAAACTCTGTCAAAACGGTATAAGCTGGTTTTGGTTTCCAATTTCTACGGAAACATTCAGGCGGTTTTGAAAGATTTCGGTCTGTCCGAAAGCTTTTCGGCCATTATAGAGTCATCGGTGGTAGGGGTACGCAAGCCCGATCCAGCCATTTACCAGTTAGGAATAGACGCTATGGGATTTCCGGCAGATAAGGTTTTGGCAGTAGGTGATTCGTATCCGAAAGATGTTGTCCCAGCCAAGCATATAGGATGCCGGGTGGCGTGGTTGAAAGGAGAAAGTTGGGACGAAGATGCAAACGAATCATTACCCGACCTGATTATAACTGATTTACCCGAATTATTAACTTATTTATTATAATAAACAATACTTCGGTAAATAATTAATTAAACACTTAAAAGTCAGCGAGTTAAATTAACAAGAGTTAGCATAAAAGAATTGGTCAAGTGCTTGATTTTCAGTAACTCTATGTTCTCAACGCA
>NZ_NFKD01000073.1:0-21301 GCF_002160215.1 Bacteroides sp. An19
CTAACTCCCGTCAAGGCACGGAAACTTTTGCTGTTGTCTTTATGGTCGTGGTAATTCATGTTGCAAAGGTACGCGTATGCGCGATATATAACAAATCTAAATTACATAAACTCTATTATAAGGAATGCTTTGAACATCATTAAAGGTCTTTCCCTTTGCATTGGTAGAAACCAACAGGTAACAACTTAGAATGGCTATCAGAATCACAGTTACCAAACAGAGTAATATGATTCTGCATTTCTTCTTTCTCATTGAATAGTTTTTAGAAGCCGAAACCAATAGACACAGACACTCCGTGAGGGTAAATATCTGTTTTATTTTCTTCTGAAACCCATCCCATTTCATTTGGTTTCATCCAACCATCATAAGGATTAGCGTTATAAGTATATCCAACTTTTAGAAACACAGACAACCCTTTATAGAAGTTCCAACTGACACCAATACCCGGATTCATATAAAAGCCTGACGCATCAAGTACGCTATATCCTATCTTTGCATCAATAAAAGGAGAAACTTTCTTCTTCAATATGGTGTATTTCACATCTGCATAAATAGGAATGGCTGTATAACCGTCTCCTAATCGAACTCCTGCACCAGCACCCACATAAAGGTAAGGGTTGAATTGGACACCATGTGTTGTGTAAATGTCAGTGGTGCTGAACAATCCCATATCATCAGTGTGCAATGTCCTACCGCCCTCAATAGAGCCTTTATAGGTCTGTGCATTACTTGTTGTGGGGCTTATGCTCAATGCCACAAGAGCTAAGACCATTCCAATAAATCTTAATGCTTTCATTTTTCTTTTGTTTTTATGTTAAACGAATAAGTTGTTACTTGTCTGTTACTTTTATGTATTTCTCAATCTCTCCATTTACAGGCTCGTCTATGCTGTCTGTATATATCCTTTGCCGTCTAATTTGCTTTATAAGGCTGTCATTGGATAGTTTGAGTATCTTGTAATGCTGTTCTCCAAAGCCCTTATTATAGATAATCAACGAATCAGGCTTTATAAAGCGGTAGGTAAATTCACCTGTTTCAGGTGGGCAGTCAGCCTTGCCATTCTTGTAAAAGCTAATAGTGTCAAGTGCATTGACATAACCACTTGCATATTCAACCATTTTCCATTTACCAACTATTAAACTGTCTGTGGCAATATGGTTTGATGATTGGTGCTTATTGGCACAACTCGCTAAAAGCAATAATGTTGATATTATAAATAGCTGCTTCATCTGTCTAACTTCATCATTATTAAATATTTACCTATTGTTTATTGTTTTTATGTTGCCATTAGCGAATCGAATCCTTAGTATAGTAATCCTATATGGTTTGTAATCGTCTAACTGTGGGATGTAGAAAGTGAGAGTCCTGCTACTACGTACAGGTATATCTTCACGCACTACTTTTTTCTTTCTTGTATAATAAGTCGGGTCTGTTATGTTATCAAACATCTTACCCCAGTTACGTGTGTATTCTATTTCAAATTCAATACTTGTAATTTGCTGTGTATAATCAGAGTTTGTTACAGTAGTTACCACATAAGGTCTAAAACTATCATCATAGTTCAATTTAGTATTTGATAGTTCTTGTGCCATAAGTGCAGGTGATATGACTATTAATATGGATAATATAAACTTTTTCATTGTACTAATCATTAATCATATTTCTCAATAAACGAAACGTATGCCCCTGTTCTATAAAGTGGCTATTATAATTGGGCATTAAGGAATGTATGTCTGCTGAAAGTTTATCAAGTGCTTGTTGAACTTTACCCGATTCATATAGTTTACGTCCACATATATGAGGGTCTGCCAAGTAATAATTGAAGCCCGGTATAGAATCTATATAGTTATTCAGTCTATCTATTTTAAGCACTTCAAAATTATGATATTTAATGCGTTGAATATCTGTTATATATTGGCATAGTATTCCTAAGCATCTTTGAACGACCAAATTTTTAGGCAAGGCATGGGATTCATTCCTTGATATGTATAGTTGTGGCTCTATGACATCTGCAATGTAATCTTCAACTATATTAAATCCCGCAGCTATGCAGCGATATAAATCTTCATCCATTACACAACGATATAAATCTTCGTCTTGTATGTTTATAGGTTCAGCAGGTTCGTCATTAAACAATTCACATTTATCTAATATTTCTTCAAATAGCATAGATGTTTCTGAATCATCAAAATTACCTCCGTCTATAAAAGCATCCCTGAATAAAACTCTAAGATTCTCTTTTTCTGATGCAGGTAAATCCTTTAATCTGTCACAAAACCATGATAACCCACCAATGCCCAATTTTCTGCATCTTGATAGGTACGTATTCAAGTCTATATCTTTTATATTTAATGTTTTCATAGCATGAAAAAGGACGGCTCTCCCTTCTTTGCTATCATTATCTATCAACACTTTTATTAAAGCAAGCACACAACATTTTTGTGAATCTGTCATAAATTCTTTTCTTGCGCTACTTAATACCCGGAAGAAGCGATTTAACTTTTTTGTTCTTGCCCATATAAAGAAAAGGTGTGGGTACTTTGGCTTATTATTCTTGTTGAGGCTCTCTTGTTCTAAGAGTTCTGGACTGCCCACCGTATATAATAAGCAAAGCCCACACCAAGAAATTATATAAGCCACCTGTTGAGGTAGGTATATAATCCTGATGTGGGCGTTCCTGCCCATTATCCATACGGTAGAATTGTCCAGATTCCAACAAGGGATAATTTAGCTAAACGCCCTTTCGTCTTATATGTCCTTTCAGCTTCCTAACTCATTAGTCCACTGAAATTGCCACAAAGTTACTCAAAAGTGTTTAGCGTTGCAAGAACTTTGCTTATTATTTGCTAATCAAGCAGGTAGAAAATCAATCTCTGCCTATAAAAGTGCAAAGTTATTGATTTTTCCACCTACTGAAAGATTAGAAGCTAAGGCAGTCGTAAGTATTCAATAGTTCTTCCTGCCTTAGTCCCAAGTATCTCTTAGTGATTGCAACAGAGCTATGATTGAAAAGCTCCATAAGTTTGACTAATGCCAATTCAGAGTTCTCATTGTTCATGTTGTAAACCTGCCTGCCAAAAGTCTTTCTAAGCGAATGGCAACTGAAATTACCTATATGCAGTTTGTACTTCTTTTTCAGCTCTTTCAGAATTATGTTTATCCGTTGTACTGAATAAACTGTGCCTTTCTGACTTACCAAAATAGGAGAATTTTTGCCTAATGGCTTGATAGCTTTGTAACATTCTGCAATATGCCTTTGCAGTTGTGGGTTAATGCGGATAGTCCGTTTCTTCCCTGTCTTGTGTTCTATGATAGTGAACTCATTTACATTAAGTATCTGATTCCACCTTAATGCAAGTATGTCACTTATCCGCAAACCAAAGAAACAGCCCAAAGCAATTAACAAACTCATGTTATAATTGCCATCCTTGAACAGCTTTCTTATTAGATTCATAGCTTCATCCCACCTAAGAAAGTCTGCTGTTGTGTTGCTGTATTTCAAGCTCATAATGTTCATTTTTGAGGATTAGACAATAAAAGTGAATGCCCAATTAGTGTAACTGACTGAACATCAACGGAACATTCACTTTCCATATTAGTGAATCAACATAGAGTAAATTGTAGCCAATATCCAAAAGATTCCTATCGTATAAAGCGGACTGATGCAAAGCAACACGATAAAGACCACCACGAATATAGCTCCATAAAAATTCCAATTCTCATTATTTCCTTGTGCCATAAAATTCAGATTTTAGAAGTTAGTAAAAAGTGGGAAATATCCAATTACTGAATATCTCCCACTATTGTAAAGTGAATCAATCAATAAACCATGAATAACGCTCGTCACCATGCAAAGCCATGTTAATGCCCTGTGCCACCTCTGTTGCGTTCAGACTTCTGTCCAAGAAAGAATCTATATAGCTTGACTTGTTAGCACCTGTCAGAAGATTGTAAAATCTCCACATAGACAAGTCACTGCCAAAACCACCAAAATTCTCATCCTGAATGTAAGCCTTTGCCACACTGTTAATCTGTGTGTCCGTTATAAGCAAACGGGGTATGCTTTTCTGATAGCCTTGTGGCAGACATTGGTACAATCTCATCTTGCCAAGTATCTGTGCGAACTGATGTTCTGTCAGATAGCTGTTTCCAAGCGTCTGCATCAAATGGATGTGCTTTGCAGGGTCGTAACGGTTGAACATCTCCAAAACAGAACGGAACAAGTCATTTGTACTTGAAACTTCCAAGTTGCCAAGATAACCGTCTGTATAAACACACAAGTTGCAGCAGACCATGTTCTTAAAGCCCACAAACACCTTGAATCTCTCAACCGTTTTCTTGCTGTAAAGATTCATCTGATTGTAGGCACGGACACCACCAACGGATAATGTAAGCCTGTTGCCCTCTACCGTTTCATAAATGGTGGGAACTTCAAAACAGAACATCATCCTTTCAAAATACTGTGTCTTGTCACTCTCTAAGAGTTGGTTTGCTGGCTTGTGTATTGCTTCAGGGATTCTGCCTTTCACAATATGAGAAACACGAATGTCAGGTTTATCAATTGTTTCACCTGTAAAGAAAGTGTTTGCAGCTTCCCAAACTGTTTCAATAAAGGCATTGTGAGAAATAGTCAGTTCGTTGTCCTTACTGAAAACGGGTACGATGCAATCACTCTGTAAATGCTGAAAGTCAATCTCCATAGTGTTTGCCTCTATGAAGTGGTTTACTTTCTTCACTCTTGTGGTTTCCTCTGAAATAATAGTTGCATCCTCTGCAAACTGCCCAAAGTTGCCACGTCTTTTCTGTGCCATAGCTGGCAATAAAACTAAGTTTTCCATAAATGCAAAATTTTAATTGGTGAATAATTGAATTTATCTTTTGTTTTTAGTCAAGAATGGTGGGGGGACTACAAGATGTAGTAAAATCGCTTGTATATGGCATTCTCCATTTTGAAAAACAAGACACCAAACGCAGACGGAGGGGGATATTTTGATACTATCGGCTTATAACAGTGCGTATGTCTATTTATTGGATAGATTCTTTTACAGGAATAGGTTATATCTTCCTGTAAGGTCTTGTTGATTGAGTGCTACAATAAGATTGTATAGTGCTATATGTATCAGAATTTTAGCTGATACTTATTGATAAGGCTAATTTAATTGAATCCAACTTCTGTCCGATGAACTACCTCGACTGACCTTAAAGTAGGACAAGTGTATAAACTCAAAAATCCGCAATCATGAGTGACTGCGGATTTAAGAAATAAGATAAAATTAAATGTTGGCAAGTGTGTTTTATAGAAAGAACCTTTTTCAGATTCTCCCTATAAAATAGACAATCAATGAAAAAAGTCCTTGTCTTTTATATGAGGGATTCAATTAGTCTCAATGCCTTTTGTCCTTTGTGTTTGCATTCTTCGACTTGGAAGAACTCACGAATAGTCTGTGCTGTAACCGCATCTTTGGGCGATATGTCAAGCATCTTATAGAGTCTGACTAATTCAGCCTTTATATATTTCAATGTATAGCATTTCCCTACATGAAAGGAGTTCTTCAATAGTTGGACAAACTCTACACCAGTCGTTTTTTCCCGATAGCGTTTCAGTATCATGGCTTCTTTGATTTTCTTTGGTGAGTAATTGTTTATTTCTATCACTTCCTTTCCTACCGTTTCATAGGCTTCCACTATAAAAGGGTCAAGTCTGCGGAGTTCCCTTATGTGCGTTTGGACGATAGGGGAATCCATGTCGTTTTTCAAAGATTCAAGAATCTCCACCAACTTTTTACGGCTTTCCTTTATTGATGTATTCTTGTTCTCCAACGTCAGCCGTTCCTTATCGCCTAACGGACATAATATAGAATTGGACATTTCCGCTCTGAAATGGCTTGTCTTTCCATAAAGTGACATGAGTAAGTCAATGTTGTTGTATGAGGACTTAACCAATGCTTCATCCATATAGTTGTCAATGGCAAAATAATCAATCTTGCTATTTTTCAGCATTTTGTTGAACGGTAGCACATCCAAAGCTGCCTTGAAAGCGTTTCTTGTTTCCAAAGAGGTAGCACAATCATATATCCGTTTGACCGTCATATATGCGTCTTGGCTTGCTTTGAGGTATTCCACTATGCCAGACTTTGTTCTGACAGGGTAGCTTTCATTGGTGTTCACAATATGGTGCATGGTGGAAACTCCACCCCTAAACCGTCCGATTGCCTGTACCGCATCTGTGCAAGGGTCTATCACCGTATATTCAGCAAAGTAAGGCTCTGTCACAAAGACAATATCGGGCTTCTCGTCAAGCTCTATATCCAATGCGCTGTAAAAACGGCTTGTAAAGAACATATAAGGCTTCTTGTGCTTGCCGTTCCAATTATCATAAGCTCGGTTGAATCCGCTTCGTTTCAGTTTATCCACGCTCTTTGTGGAACAAAACACCACACTGTCATCAATGATATTCAACTTATTCATAAGTTGAAGAATCATGTCTGTGCTGTTGATGAAAAAGCAAATGCTTCTCGGTTCTTCCTGTGCCTGTTGAATTTTGGGCAGGGACACTTTCAACGCTTCAAGCACGTTGTTTGTATGGACTATGTTCATTGCTTTTGTGTAATCGTAATTGGGTCTTACTTCTACAAGTGTGAAACCTTGTTCTTCAAAGCGTGGGTCAGAGGGAATAATCGGGGTGGCAGATACCATTGCTTTTTCGTCAAAATGAAAGAAGTCATCTATTGGTAAAGTTATATCCTCCCGATAATCGTTGTCCTTGACAAGTTTGTGGCACTCGTCCAACAACATGAAACATATTGTGTACATATTCAGCTCCAAGTATTCAAAGGCTTGCTTGACTTTGTAGAAACTTTCGGGTGTGCATAAAATCTTTATGAGCTTGCCATTGGTAACGGTGTCTTCAAGATATTCAATCACATCATCTACCGTAACTTTCTGCATTACCCCGAAAAGGTTGTCTTTCTTGTGCTTCGGGTCTTTGCATTTGCCAACAATAGGTGGCTGGTTCAGCTCTATGATAATAGAATGGCGTTTAGCATTGATTTCTGAATAAGTAGCTCCCAATCCTGTAAGCGTCTTACAGAGAATGGTATTTGTTTCAATCGTGTAAATATCAGACAAGCGTTGCCCTTTATTTATTGGTAAAATTGTCTTTTTCATAATTCGAGTGTTTTTAAGAGAGTGGAGAGCTTTTGATAGCCCCCCAACTCTCGGTTAGTAATGTTGCCTATCTTATCAGTCCTTTCTCTCTCAAATAGTCTGTAATTTCCTTGTCACGTTCCATAAAGAAAAGGATAGTTCCATTACGGAAGTTGGCTACTGCTGTTAGCTTGCCAGTCCTGTCCCGAAATTCAGGGGTAAACTGAATGTTGCCTATTCCGTTTTCCACAAACAGTTTCAACATATCCTTGCGAAACTTGTTTGCATCTGTTTCTTCGGATTTGGCTACCGCATCGGGCTTCACGTTGAAGTCCTCTGTTTCACCTTTCAATAGATAGTTCATCACCCATGCAAATGCTTCTTGGTTGATTTGATAGGCAAAGTTCTTGGTTGTCTTACTTTCCACTCTAATTGCTTCATAGCCGTATCGGTCTATGGTGAAGTAGAGGGATAATCTCTCATTGCGATTCATCATCGCTTTCAACTCTGTGTGAGCTGCCGTATTATCATACGATTGCTCGACTTGGGAAGTAATCCCCTTAAAATTATAATTCATATAAAAAATTTAAAAGTTATATTCTGTAATCTGCCCACACATTGCTATGCTGCATCTCGCTTTGTGTTTCTGATTACGTTGCAAAGGTATGGCGGATTAAAAGTGTATATAGTGAGTGAATTTCAGTTGCAATGTTACTCCCCTTAAAATGAAAACAGAATAAAAAGAAAGAATCCTGCCACTTGATTGGAGTAACAGGATTCTTTTGTAATGGATAAACTATTGTATTTTTTAATAATATATGCCCGAATGCGTTAAGATTTGCTTGTTCTTATATTGTTTGAAAAAGCCTTTTAGTGATTCTGCATCAAACTTGAAATTCTCATTAGTGGATAGGTGAGTGTAATATATCAGCTTTGAAATTAAGAGGTTCTTGTTCAGCGAAACGGTTTCTCCTTTCTTCCGTTTACCCACAAATTGTGGGTTAAGTTCAAAGAACTCTCTCATCAATCTTGCAAAGTACCATATAAGTACAGAGTTGGATTCCTCTTTTAAGCTAAATATGTCTTTGGCTTCTTCCGCTGTCCATCCACGTATAGCATCCTTGTTTTTCTCGTAGGCTTGTTTCGCCCATTTTAGAATATAGGAAATAGCATGGCTGTCCTCAATCTCCATTTTGCCCTTGTCTGTTTTAATGGTGAGTTTCATTGCAGAATCTTCATTATCAGGTGCAAGATTGATAAACTTTTCGATTGTTCTCCTTGCACTGTCTTTTATAGTGAAACCTGACAAACACACACTACAAGCAAAGTCAAAACAGAATATGGCAAGCAACCAAAATGCGTCTGCATCCATTTGAAGCCCATTTATAGTAGCTTGCAAGTCTTTGTCATTGATATAGTTCTCGTATTTATAAGGGCATAGTATTTCACCATTGTTGTAGCGTTCTGCAAATATGTGCATTGTTTCAAATGGCATATTCACATTCAAGATATTAGGATATAAAGGTGTACCATCAGGCAGATAGAACGGCTCGCCCTTTCCTCTTAAAAGGCTTGAAATGTACTGAAACTGTTTCTCGTTGTTGTCATCTATTGGTAGTTCCATATCTCTTTGATTTTTAGGCTATAAAGGTAATGAAAAAAGTCCACCTACCATTTGATAAGCGGACTTTTTTGTATTTATAGCAAGTTTTTCATTGCTTCATCAACCTGCTCATTGTCAAAACTGTCAAGATAGATTTGTGTTACTCGTTCAGAACTATGCCCCATAATTTCACGGATTACAGCTGTAGAAACACCTGCTTTCTTCATCACTGTTGCTTGGCTGTGTCTTGCAACGTATGTCGTGAGAGGGATAGGCAAATTCAACGCTTTACCAATTTGCTTCAAACGGTCATTCACCTTAGTAATCACCTTGTGGATTCTGTTTGCTTTCTGTTCGTCTGTTTTATGGAATGGTGAGAGGATAGGGAACAGGTAAGGTGATTCTGCATTGTGGTACTTCTTTATAAGTTCAATAGCTTGTGGCTGCAAGGGTATCTTTATTAGCTTGCCAGTCTTGTGCCTTTTATAAATCAGCTTATTTTCCATGATGTTTGCTTGTGTGAGGTTTGCAATGTCTATGAAGTTAATGCCACCACAATAATAGGTGAATGCAAAGATGTCAATAGGGAATCTCATGTAACGGTTGGATGATTGGAATTGCAACACACGTTCTATGTCAGTTTTTGTCAAGGCACGTTTGATAGTGTCTTGATGAAGTCTTGCAACTTTGAACTTCCTGAATGGGTAGCAATCTGTTGAAACTGCATCTTCTTCCATTGCCACATTATAAATGGCTCTTAGAGTGCGGAATCGTATGCCAATAGTGTTCTCTGCCAAACGCTTCTCCCTTAAAAACAACTCATATCGTTTCAGCCAAGCAACATCCATTTCAGAGAAATAGAAGTCAAGGCTATGGCTAAACTCTTTAAGGGAGTTGTATAGCTGCTTTACAGATAAAGCATAGCTTTTACGACCAGACTTTATAAGAAAGGTGATGTGTTCCTGAAAGACATTCTCTACTGTCTTACGGTTGGTATGCTTTACATTGACTTTCTCCACAAGGGAGGTAGATGTAAACTCTTGATTGGTTGCTTTCAGCTCAATGATTTTAGCGGAGTATTCTTTGATTTTGTCCGCAATGAGCATTTCGATGTACTCACGGTTGGGACAATCTGCCTTTGGCTCATTTTTGGAGAAGTCCCAATGTGTAGGATTCAAGGATATGCCCAGACTGACATATTTGAGCTTTCTGTCTTTTGTCACCCTCAACATTAGAGGTAATTCATTGTTACTAAGCACCTTAGACTTGTAACAAACTGCTTTTACTGTAATTGCCACGGTTTAAACTATGGTTTAAACAAACCGTTCAAATTGCTGCTCAAACAAGGAGTAAAAACAATAAAAAAAGAGAGCCACATTGCTGTAACTCTCTGATTATCAAGTGGTGCCACCAGGAATCGAATGTTTTAATTCAAAGTCCTAATTTGCAGCACTTTAATATCTTTGGAAAAATCCCCGAACCACTGAATCAGCCATATGCCAAATTCACCAAATTTCGATAGATTCTCGTTAATCATCCTTTGACTTTACAAAGGTAAGTGTTCGGTTCTATTCCTCCAAATATTTATATAGTTATTTAAAGTGGTTACAAGTTATTTGTATAAAGTTTAGCTTTTGATTATTAGTGATTTAAGAAATGTCATTCAAATGCCAAAACTTTGTTTCTTTCCAATATTTCTATAATCTCCTGTTCTTTATACAGAATCTTTCCTCCTATTTTGTAATATGGTAATTTGCCATTCATCCTATATTCAATGAGTGTTCTTTTTGTAATTTTGAGAGCCTTTGATAACTCTTGTTCTGTTATATAACGGTTCCCGTCCAATATAGGTCTGTAGATTAAAGAATTTGCATCCAACATTTTGGATATACCTTCCATGGCTTCAATAAATCTCTTGACCTCATTACTATCCTTATTCAATACCTGCTGTCCCATTTCCATTATTTGTATATGTTTTAAGGTTATTCCTTACATAGCTTAGAATATCTTCTTTTTTATAATAAATCTTTCTGTCTATACGACTGAAGGGGATTAGCCCTTTCTGTCTTAAAGACAACAGTTTTCTGTCTGATATATTCATAAGAATACATACATCCTGATTATCCAACCATTCATTCAGTTCAGATTTGGAAGAGTTCAGTCCTTTCAGTTGTTTTTCTATCTTGAACAATATGTCGTTCATTTCCATAAATGCACTGGCTTCTATGTTCACTATCTCCATAATCATTTGTTTAAGTGGTTGGTACAAAAATAGAATAGAAGGCTATGGAACACAAGAGACTATCATCAAAGTGCATTATATTACATCAGATGTCATAGCGAAGCAACTGAACTATGCAGATCGGAGGGAGCTGAAATCCCTGTCTTATTTCGGGATTTGATAAGCAGACTATGTTTTGTTATTTGGAAAGGTGGATTTTCACTGTATTTGTGAGGTCGTATATGGGATATAAGGATAGCCGCCTTTGATTTACGGCTATGCGTCACGTCGGTCGCAGTTAATCCCTGTAATCTTTCCTTTAATTCTAATCCGTTTGCCGCCGCATTCTTTTTCAGGTGAATTTTCACGGCGTAAGCCATGAAGAAAATTCTCCTGAAAAAAAGGAATAAATGCGGCTGGCAAAGCTGGATTGGAATTTATCTTTGATGGAAGGGATAACTGTTTAAACATTCAAACACAATCTTTTTTCCCTCCATTAGAATGTTCCTGATGGAATAGGCAGAGGTTTTCCTTCTTCATCATACAGTTCTGTAACTGTAAGAATATCATATCCGTATATTCTTTGTATCTTTTTCACGCATTTCAGCTGCCTGTTCCTGTAATACTCTTTTGAAAACACCACTTCACCTCCTTTCATGTGTCCTTCTTCCTGTATCATACCATCCTCATAAAACTGGCGGTAATCACGCTTGAAGTTCCTGAAGTCGATGTTGTATTCCTCTTTCATTACCTTGTCCATTCCGGGATAGAAATACTGTACGCTGTTTGTAGATAGGTCTTCCTTATAGTAATAACGCTTTGTCGGATAGCCGTTACTGTCAAACATCACTGTATAGTATGGCATTTCCGCATAGTTTTCTTCCCTGATAAGTTTCCCGTTATAGTCCCATTCCTGCCACAGACCGGTCTTCTCCCCATTCTCCGTATAGTGCTCTATACATTTCGGCTTTCCGCTCTGTGCCCATGTTTCCTTGTATTTCCCTTTCTTTCCGTTCCAGCCCCAGGTATATCCTTCTCTAATGAATGGCGGCATATCATCGCCTCCCTCCTCATAGATGCGGAAAGGACCATGCCGCATATCGTTACTGTACGAGACATAGGTAATCAGGTTTCCGTTACTGTCGAATATCCGTTCCTGCCCGTCAATCTTCCCGTTCTTGTAGTCTCGTTCCGTTCTTCTTGCATGACCGTACTCTACCATTATACCGTCCAGCTTGCCTTGCTCGTTATAGGAATACTCTTTCAACAGACTTCCATCATAATAGTACTCGTATCCTTTTCCTTTCGCCCTACCTTTTACATAGGTCAACTTCTTGAACAGACGGTTGTCCTTATATTCCTCGTATGCTCCGTCAAGGATACCGTCCTTGTTGAAGTTGGCTATGAGATATGAGCTGAAGCTTAATATAATCCGACATTTGCCGTGTAGAGGGGTACGGTCATATATGTTCCGCCATTGGTATGTAAGATTCCCCAATGGCACCCGTTCCACATCATTAATCTCCAGTGGCTCCTGTGCGAAAATCATACTTCCACAGAGAGAAAACAACAGTAATGACAACAATATCTTTCTCATAAGCGTCCTGTTTTTCATTTATCTTATTCGGGGATTGCTATATCCATCTTTTTCATATAGGCTGTATCAAGCTCCGCACCTTTCCAATTTATGTCAGGAGGGAACTGTTTCCATCCGTCTTTGGGTGGGGATAATACCCATTTAGGAACTGTATCCATAACTATTTCCGAATGCTCACTCCATTTTTCTGAATATTTTACTATTATTCGTAATTTATTTAGTTCCTTGTTGTGTAATCCATATCTTGTATCCACAATATAATCGAAATCTGCAACTCTATACTTAAACTGATGTATTATACCTTTATAATATCCACTTTTAAAATACACACCAATAGTATATCTTATATTAGCTTTATTGAAGTAATATAGTGTGTCCAAATAGCGTGTGGTGATAATAATAATTAATAAAATTATACCCCCAGTATAAATATATTTTTTTCTATTTATTTTCATTACTTCTTTTTTCTTATAGTATCATTTTTTATTCCTTCTATCTTCTTCACTTCATTTATATAATATGTACCCCAAAGAGAGATTATGGTTTTATCCATTGCATCTATAGTATCATCCCCATATTTATGAAGATTTCTTAATATACGTTGTATGTTCGGTTCATTAAAATAAGGAATATATCTTCTCACTTTAGAAGTATTATTTTTGAAAAAGTTAGAATAAGTATTTTCTCCGACTTTTCCTAGCCCTATTCCAAAACCTAAATCAATCAAGAACTCATGAGTAGAAATTCCACCATCAAAAACAGTTTTTGTATTTCCTCTTAGATTCACATTAAAACTTGAACCAAATACAGCATTACATAAAAATGGTAATTTCATTGAACTAGCTAATGTGCTTACTAAATTAACATCATTCAAAGACTCATACATTGAATTAATAAAAGTTTTATTCTCTTCTGTGTATTTATATATTGTATTGCCTCCCCATTGTAGAGTAAAATCTGTTCCACCCATTAATAACATCGTATCAAAACTCAAGCCTTTTGGATAAAGCATTCTGCCTGTAATATTACTAAGTGTTCTTAAGTGTGTGGCAGAACGCATTATTGTATTTTGAACAGCCATTCCACCTCTCAACGAAGCTGCTTCTATGGAAGAAGCAATTCTACCTGCATATGTACTTCCTTTCAATAAAGCTCCACGTCCAAGCAATGCAGCCTGACGTCCAAATGAAGTTGCAGCGGCAAGTGATACACCAGCCGTGGATATTGCAGAGATAACGCTTGCTGCCGTCAAAGCAGCCTGAACAAACTGCTGTCCTGCTTCTTCCCTTGCCGCATTGAAAGCCAGATTGAAATAAAACTGTTCTTCCTCTACTGAAGTGGCATTTTTCATGCATTTTCTAAATAATGCAGGATTCCGGTGAAGTGCCATTCCCAATTGCCTGCGCATCCATCCCGGCATTTTGCCTTTCACTACCACTTCCGGCAGCTGGAAATGGTATTCATTCTTGTCATTTGTATTCTTATGTTCCATATCAGTCTTCAGCCCATTTACCATTGTTAAAATCTATATTCCCGAACTTCAGGAACTCCGGTGTGATAATCATTTCCAAAAGGATTCCATCGGTTGCGGCTGATACGGACTTTTTGTAGCTTATGCAATATGCGTTCTCAAAACGGATGGAAAGGACAGCACTGGACATCCCGTCAGGATTCCTGAATACTATATAGCCGGAATGTTTCTGCTTGTGCTTATACATTGCCCAATGATTAAGCAGATAATTTGACGGATGATTCAGCGATATTGAAAACAAGCCTCCTTTTTCTTCCCAGGCGGGTTCTCCTTTATGATCCACACGTTGCATAAATTCTATGGAGAAAGAATCTAGACTATACGGCTTCTGTGCACAGTCCTCGTCAATATCCATAAATGCCTTGATACATGGATCGACGACAATAGGAATTGCTTTGCTTGCATTAAATGTTGAGACGAATATAGATGCTGTCCGTTGTGGTTTGTCCCGGCTTTCCTGCCATTCATAATACAGCGTGTCTGAACCTAATGTGACATCTTCACCCTGCAATGTGAGTATGGTTGTGACAAGACCTTGTTCACCGAGCCCTTCATAAGAAAACTTCATTGAAATACATGCCGCATTGAGCAATTGTAATGTCTCTTCTGGTATACTTTCTTCCGACAAGTTCAATACTTCGAGTTGTACATTTAACCTTTCTTCACTCTTAAGAATCCATTTATGAAGATATTGGGGAGGAAATCCTCTGAATGCAACGGTAGCCATGCCACCAACGATAGGAGTGGAAGGTTTGCCGTTATCGCTGATGCCTCTGTCAAAAGAGTACTCCATGCTTTCTACTTCAAAGACATCCGTGAAGATAGCAGTACCGTCAGAATTTGTATTAAAAATGCTGCCAGTTCTCATTATTGTTTTGTATGCCGCCATAATAATATATTTAAAGTTCCAAAATGCAAGTACGGAAAAAATAGGGATATTCCAAAATTTATTGTCATAAAGATGAATATTTAACAGATAATTAAATAGGTAAGTTGTGCTTCTAAACATATCATAGATAAAAAATTAAGCGAACAATAGTTGTCTTTTTTTTTAATTTTCATATCTTTGGTAAAATTGATTTCAAACATATAAAACAATGCCAATGAATACTCAAATCACTTTGGAGATAAACGGTTACAAGCGCAATGTATTAAGGTATGAATATGGTTTTAACCGTAATACAGATTATAAAGGCAGACCAACTACTGGGGTATTGGGTGGAGACATATATGTGGAAATGGAGTCAGATGAAGGCTGCGAGGTTTTGGATATGATGCTTGTCGATATTGGCAAACCTTATCTCTGTTTCTTCTTCCGTTCAGAACCAATTCCTGTCAGTGGGAAAATTCGGCACAACATAGATGACATGATGTTTCGTGAAATCGCTTTTGATGAAGCCTACCTTTATTATTATGAAAAGAATATGAGTGCGGAGGTAAGCTTTCCTATGGTAACCCGTTTCCTGATTTCTCCTACACGATTGGACATTAATAGAACAGTCAAATTGGATAGGAGGATTAATACAACTGACGGGGGCTGGTGGGAAGAATACCAAGAGGAGGAAAAGGCATCAATACTCCCAAAGGTTGTTTTAGAACCACCAAAACCTATTGTGCTGGTTACTTCTGTAAAAGGAAAAGATTGCGCGTTGCCTAATGAAAAGGTGAAATATGAGGTTACTGGATATAATTTGTCCAATGTAAATAAAAGTGATCGTAAACGTGTAAAATGGGTGCTTCTTATTGATGGAGTGAAAGAATATAGAAAAGAACAAGGAGAAAGCTTCGAGTTGCGAATCAAGGAAGAATGGGCTAACAAGGAAATAACTGTAATGCCTTATTTACAAGCTGAAACGATTAATGTTAGTGTAAAAACACAAATTAGAACTGAGGCTATTGTAGTTTTTGTGAATGGATATTGGAATACTGGAAAGTCCAATTCATTTGCAGAACCCCTAAAGAAAATGATAGCTGAAAATATCATTGGCACTAAAAATAAGAAAGACTATTGGGAAAGCATGTTTATAAATAATACCTATAACTTTTTGATTAAAAAATATAAACAGTGGACGAATAAAACCATTCTCCGAAGTGGCATTACTCCTCTTTTTATTGATGGAAGTAATGTTTGGAATTCATCAGGCAAAACACGTTTTAATGCTGGATGGGATGAAGCGGAAGAATTACTCAAAACAGAATTACTAACTCATAATGTGATTAATGATGAAGGACTTCAAATGAAGAAGATATTCATTATTAGTCATAGCATGGGAGGTGCACATGCTGAAGGAATGATTTCAGCATGGAAATATCATGATTTAGAAATAGAATATGTTTTGCATTTTTCTGCTGCGGACAACAAGGACTTTCAAGTGAATTTACCTCATGTTACATATCAAATAAACTTAGTTCCTGACCCGGTATTAATGTATAAAAACACAGACGATTCAGCTAAAGTCCTTTGGGAAAATTTTTGGAATATGCTTAGAAGACCATATTTGGATTCTTCCTGTGCTTATATGATAGAAAAAATGTTGCCAGAACACTATATTGAAGTAAAAAATACAGATGCATTAAATCATGCTTATACAAAAGGAGGAACAGTATGGAATTTGGTGCCGTTCTTAAAGAATTAACAAACAAAAGCGTATGTCTTTTTTTTATTTTCTCATATTCATTCTTCGCTGTTGCTTGCGTGGCACAACATGAAGAGGATAAAGCTATTGCTGTCAGTGAGATGTGTCTTTTTAAGAAGGTGTTGTATAATATACCTATAGATTCAATAGATAGGCAGATTTATAAAGCAAGTTTTTTTAATAGACACAGGGGAAAATACTCGTATTGTCTTACAATATACGCATCAAATGGTACTATTAGCAAGGAAGGTTTAAAAAACAAAATAGATAGTATTGTGAAAACTATAACATTATTGATGAAAAGAGAGGATATTATACTATATGATTTTCAGATATACTATTATTCTGAAAATATGAATACAAGCTTTCATTATGAAATAGGTGAAAATTGAAAAAATCAATTAGTTCAATAAGCAAACTATATCAATAACCGATACAGTAAAAAATAAAATCGGCATATGGAAATTATACCTATGGATACTTGAATCTCATTGAAAATAAACTAAAATTCCCTTATATAGATTTCCGACTTCGGAGGAAAATCCCCCGACCGTGAGAGAGGGCAAGTTGGTTTTTGTCTGGCAGAATACTTTCTGTCGTACAAAAACACAACTTGCTCTGTTCGTTTGAACAGAAAATCCACATAAAGTGGATTGTGACTCCATGCCCATTTATAGCTATAAAATAGAGTCGTATTTACCTGATGAAAAATGTAAATATCAGTTTGTTTGTGACAAACCTGTATACAGAGTTGGATATCGTGTGAATGGTAGTGCCCGATATTTAGTTATTTGCCGAAATTTAAATATTCAATATTGAAAGTTTTATGCTGTATTGTACTATGGCATCCTGATTTACAGATATTACATATAAATCTGTATCATATAATAGTATGTAGATTGTTATAGTAAAGTTGTATGTGTTGCTTAATAAATGCTGTAATATATTGATGATCAGCGTATATATAAATAACTTCTGTTATGATATTGCAATAGTGTAATACCCTGATAACGTAATAACATAACATTGCAATAACATAACGACATAACAACATAGTACCCTAATAACATAACATTGCAATAATATGATAACACAACAACATAATACCCTGACAACATAATATTGCAATAACATAGTACCCCCATATTATAATATTGTCAGGACATAGTATTATGTCAATATAATGCCCTGATAAAACAATATCCTAATGCTCCAAATAGTATGATGTAAAAATCTAAACAAATAGCCCGGAAAAATCCATCACCATTATCTGATAATGGATCTTTCTGAGCCATCTTCTTGCTATTTGAAAATCGGATTGGAAAGCAGAATCTTGTAATATACTGTACCTCCCACCTCTATGGGAGCCTTGGCAATCATAAACTGTACGGTCTTCCTTTCCACTTTTGCCTGAAGCATGATTCTTCTGACGATGAATCCGGCAGAGAATCTGGCACACCTTTTATCTTTCCATACAGTGAACCCGTCCTTGTCTGTCGTATGGCAGATATACCATTCTCCCGTATCCTCATCGTGTGCGAAATTAACCCGTCCTCCACCGAGAATCCCCAGTTCTATAGACATTGTCTTTGACAGGTAAACCGTTCCCTTGCTGTCCATGTTGATTGTCCGCTTCCCCTGATAAACTACCTGCTGCGGACGTGAGTTCTCCTTGTTATATACTATCAGTGCCATAAGTTTCTGTTTTAAGGGTGATACAATAAACTAACTGATTAGGATATGAATCCTTCTACTGCCAGCATCTGGCTTCTCCATGAGAATCCCCGGTTTGACCGTACTGCATCTATGATCGTGTTTACTTTTCCTGAAATGGCACTTGCCGATATACCCATACATTCACCCAACGCCTTGAATGAAAAGTCTGATTCATAAAAACGCAACGTAAACATCCTGTATTCCTGATAGGAGAACTTTCTTCTGATAAAGTTAAGAATGTCCTTCACCAGTTTTTCACAGCTGTTCAGGTCATCCGGAGAAAGGAAATCCGCATCTTCCCCACATCGAAGAAAGAAATATTCATCCGGATGGGCATATTTGCTTTCCAGCCTGAACTTGGTCATGAACGCTTTCCTGTAACATCCGATAAAGTATGCTTCATAATCCGTTATTTCCCTTTCCGGATTCAGCACCTGCTTTCTTACAAACAGATAAGTGTCATGAAAATTGTCCTCATCCAGTGTCCGTATCTGCCAACGAGATTTCTTAACCTGTCATAAGACACCGTAAACCAGTCATTGAACCTTTTTTCCACATTGTTCGCTTCCATAATCTTCCATTTATTGAGTTATACATGGCCTGCCCGTGGGTAGGCATTCTTATTTCTTGTGCGTTTCCCTGTTCGTTTTCCGATGATTGCTGCAAGGCTTGCCGTGAAAAAATACGCTCTTGCGCCAGCAAGAGGAAGATTTTTTCACAGGCAACCAAGCCCCTTCAGGGGCCGCCTTGCGCGATCATTCGGAAAAACAACTATCTTTGCTGCAAGAAATGAGGATGACTTCATCTTGAAAGCGCCTGGTCTCTGTATATTATTACAGACAGTTATGCGAGGTATAAGATAGGTTTATTTCTATAGCCCCATCTTGCTCCTTACTATATTCATGTTGTTCTTCAGGTTCCTGTCCATGACTCTTGCATAATGTTGTGTCATTCTTGTGGATGCATGTCCGAGCATGGCAGACACCTCTTGTAATGGAACGTTGTTGGCCAGCGTGACGGTAGTAGCAAACGTATGTCGGGCTGCATGTGTGGTCAGATTCTTTTTGATGCCGCAGAAGTCCGCAATCTCCTTCAGGTAGCTGTTTGCCTTCTGATTGCAGACAACAGGAAGGCAAGTCCCTTGTTTAAGACATATCGGGTGTGATTCGTATTTCTTCAGTATTGCCAATGGAACAGGAAGAAGCGGAACATTTGCTATGGAACTTGACTTTCTTCTTCTCTCCAGCTTTACACGTCCTTTTCTTATCCACCAGTCACCGTTGTTGTCCTGCTCCAGATGTTCCGGTCTCAATGTGGATACATCAGCGAACGCCAGACCGGTGAAGCACGCAAACAAAAAGATGTCCTTGACAAGCTCCAGCCTCGGAATATCAAATTTCCTGTTCATTATAGCCTGAAGCTCGTTATTTGTCAGGAATACCGGATCAGTCTCGTCCTGTTCCATCTTATATCCGTAAAACGGGTCTTTCCGCATCCATTCTTTGGCTATTGCCATATTGGTGATTTTCTTCAGGCATTTCATGTAGCGGACTATTGTGTTGCGGCACAGTCCGGCTTCTGTCTTCAGGAAAACATCAAAAGCCTTGATGAAATCAGGGGAAAGTTCATGGAATGTAATATCATCCTTCTCATAAAAACGTGGCACAAACGTTTCAAGTTTTCTGAGCACATTCTTATAACGGTTGATGGTGACGGGAGAATAGTCTATGTCAACAACCTTCTCCATAGAAGAAATTTCTTCTTTGACTGTTCCAAGCAACGTCCGGACAGTCTCATCCTTTCCGAACACACGCTTTAATATCGTCTTTGGAGTTATCAGTGCCGATTCAAAGGTCAGTTCCTTGTGCTTTTCGTATGCGCGTGTAGTGAGGGCGGAAATATAGTTGTTCAGTTCGATGGAAGCCCTGTCTTTTCCTTTGCTGCATCCCTTGGCCGGATTCCAGTTCTTTAATGGAACGCTTCTCTGTATTCTTATTTCTTCATATTGCCCGTTGATGGTAATCCTCATTAGGATTGGAGCCTCGCCATTTTTCAGCAGTTTTGTTTTCAGAACGAAAAATAGAATGTTCATTGTTCCTTGTTTCATGATCATTTTCTTTTTGAAGTTGCACATTCGGTTATTTCGTCAATCCTGAATGGAGCGGATGGCTGGAGAGAAATGTTAAATTCGGTGGCTTTTATTATTGCCGGCTCTAAAAAACCACCGATTTTTGTTTCTCTTACTATTATCCGCCTGTAGGTACAATCATTATCATCGGATAAGAAAGCCTTTAGCAGACGTTGTATTTCATCCGTCATTCAGTAGGGTATGCAAATGTAGATTTTCATCCCTGAAAATGATTCACGCAAATCGTTGAGAATAAGTGAAGTATGGTACATATCGGTGGTTTTTTCATGGGACTCAAAAAAAGCCACCGAATCAGCAATTTTTTATTGCACCAGATTGCATATTTTTGCGGATAGTACATAAAGAAAAAACCGCTGAAATAACTGTATTTCAGCGGTTTTCATGATTTTTCGTTTTGTAAAAGTGGTGCCACCAGGAATCGAACCGGGGACACAAGGATTTTCAGTCCTTTGCTCTACCAACTGAGCTATGGCACCAACTTTACAATCATTGTTTCTTGATTGCGAGTGCAAAGGTAGGCAAATTTTTTGAATCTGCAAACTATTTTGAAACTTTTTTATCAAAAGTGCAGAAATAACCGGGAAAGGGCAGAGTCAACCAGCGAGTGCAACATTACGAAATATTTTTGAAAAAGACCTCAGCCGGAGTCGAGAAATTGAGTTTTTCTCTCGGTCTGGCATTAATTTTCTTCCTGATCTTGGT